>JACMLI010000553.1 GCA_014379705.1 Gemmatimonadaceae bacterium | reverse complement strand
CGTGGGACCGGCAACGAAACCGTCGAGCGACATTGAGATCTTGAAGCGCAGCTTGGACATGTCTAGGGCAAGTCCTCCCGTATGAAACGCGGACTGAGATGTACATCCAGTTGGACGAGGGGCGCGTCACCAATCCCCGATGCTCCTGTGCGAGTGGGTCAGCGTGGCCGGCGCATCACGACCATGAAGCCGCGTGCCCTGATTCCGTTTTCAACGGCGACCACCTCGAATCCGGCCTGACGGAGCTCGCGAACAACCGTTGGTGGTGTCACCCCGTGGTGTGGATCGTCGGACCGTCGGGTGGGATCCGCGCTCTCCGCGCTGTCAGGCGGAAAATCAATGATGGCGAGACGACCACCAGGTTTGAGCGACTGATACAGACTCCTGTTCATCAAGACTGGATTCTTGATGTGATGATAGACGTTGCGCAGAATGAGCGCGTCGCAACAGCTGTCCGGCAGGTTGGTGCGCGTGGCGTGCGCTTCCAGGACCGTCACGTTCTTCACGCCCGCGGAGTCCGCCGCCCTTCGGATCGCGCGAACTCTGCCCGACTCCAATTCGGTTGCATAGAGCCGACCGGTCGGGCCGACCACGAGCGCCAGCGCGACGGTCAGCTGTCCGGCGCCCGCCCCGATGTCGGCTACGCTCCGGCCGGCAGTGAGCTCCAGCGCCTTGGTCAGGCGCGCGGCGTCGAGAGCGAACTCGTCCTGTGCCGACGCCCGAACAGCATGCGTCAGCGTCGCGGCCAAGCTGGCAATGATGACGAGTGCGGAGCGTCGTCGGTTCATCTCGCGCCTCCGATGAGGATTCCCTGCCCAATATAGGGAGCGTGAGTTCGCCACGCCTGCGAACGGCGTGAGGGTCGCTTCGTCTACTACCGGGTCGTCACATGGACGCTTACGCCGACGGCATCCGGTGGCACTCGGCTCGGCCGTGGCAGGGCGCGGTCTCAGCGAAGAATGCCGACAACCCAGACGGGGTGGTGGTCACTGACGCCGCGAGATTCGACGACGGTCCCGGAGGCCGCCGTGTCCGGACTCACCAGACCCTTGAGGAAGACGTGATCCCATCGACCCAACCGGTGTGTGCGCGGGCCATGCCGCGTCGGCCAGGTGTAGCCCGCTTCCTCAGCGACGAGCCCCACGGAAACATCGTTCAGGTCGCCACCGATAACGACAAACCGATGCTCGGCGGCGTCCGCAAGGATGAAGCGAAGCTGGTCGCGTCGTTGGCCGGAGCCAATGTCAGCGATGGTACCCAGGTGGGTTGAGTACACGCGAACCCGTGATGCGCCGACGCTCAGCGTCGCCGTCGTTGCGATGCGGTGGGTGCGAGCGTAGCGCGAGGGGTGCGGCAGCACGAGCTTCGAGTCGTCTACGATGGGCCAGCGCGAAAGAACGGCGTTTCCGACATCACGACGGGTCCAACGGTGAAAGATCGCAGGGTAGTACACGTACGACCTTCTCAGCGCCCGGGCGAGCTTTCGCGTTCCGGCTGCGTCCATCTCCTGGAGCAGGATCACATCAGCGCCGCGCAACGCGGGGTCGGACTCGAGCAGTGCGATCGCTCCGTCGATATTCCGGGCGTAGTGGCTATTGAACGAAACGATTTTCAGCGTGCACGGGTGCGCGCAAATCCT
>JACMLI010000072.1 GCA_014379705.1 Gemmatimonadaceae bacterium | reverse complement strand
TCGCGCACCTCGACCTGTGCCCCGAAGTCGGCGCGCACATCCTCGACGTCGAGGGCCGCGGCGAGGTACACGTTGCTCTCCGGCGATCGCCCATCCGTTTCCACCACGACGAGCCAGGGCGCCTGCGCGAGTCCCGGCGAATCACGGAACGTGGCACCGGCGCCGTTCCGGAGGAGGAAGCGAGCTGTCTCGCCGGGGCGGCGCTGGTGCCACGTTCCGTGATTCGCCGGGCCTCGCGCAGGCGCCCTGGCTCGTCGTGGTGGAAACGGACGGGCGATCGCCGGCGAGCAACGTGTACCTCGCCACGGCCCTCGACGTCGAGGATGTGCGCGCCGACTTCGGGGCACAGGTCGAGGTGCGCGACGACGTGCGCTTCGATCCGGCGAGCGGCAGCGTTCGTGCCCTGCGTCGCGAGACACTCGGCGCCATCGTCCTGCGCGAGTCACAGCTTGGCAATCCGGACCCTCGACAACTCGCGGAGGCCTGGCTCGAGGCCCTGCGCGCGAATGGGCTCGCGCTCCTCGCGTGGAGCGACGGGGCGCAGGGCGTGCGCGAACGCCTCGCGTTTGTGCATGCGCACGTCCCAGGCTGGCCTGACGTGAGCGACGCAGCGCTGCTCGACTCGCTCGAATCCTGGCTCGCGCCGCGGTTGCTGGGGATCCGGACCGCGGGACAGCTCGCCCAGCTCGATCTCGCGGGCCTCCTGCTCGATCGACTGGACTGGGCACGACGAAGCCGGCTCGACGCGCTCGCGCCCACGCACTTCACCGCGCCAACGGGCTCGCGGCTGGCGATCGACTACGCCGACGTGAAGGCGCCGGTCGTGCGCGTCCGCCTGCAGGAGATGTTTGGACTGTCCGACACGCCGCGCGTGCTCGAGGGCAAGGTGCCCGTCACGCTGCACCTGCTCTCACCGGCGCATCGCCCCGTGCAGGTCACGCAGGACCTCGCCGGGTTCTGGCGCACGTCGTACTTCGACGTGAAGAAGGACATGAAGGGCCGCTACCCGCGACACCACTGGCCTGATGATCCGATGCAGGCCGAGCCCACGCGGCGGGCCAGGCCGAAAACCTAGACCGGGGCAGCGGGTTCGAGCTTCGTGGCCTGCCAGTGCACGCATCGCCACGTGCCCGTCTCGAGCAGGAGCACATGCACGTTGCGGTACGCGCCGTCCTGCACGTCGGGGGTGCCGCGCCGCTCCGTCGTCACGAGGCTGCGCACGATCGCGAGCCCCGCGTCGTCGCTGCTCCACACGTGGTCCACCAGGAGCGTGCGCATCAGGTCGGGATTCGCCGGATCGGCGATCGTCTCGAGGACCTGCTCCCGGCTCTCCTCGAAGCCTGCGGATCGCGTGATCCCGGTGAATCCCACGGCGAGGTACCGATCCGCGAGGGCCGCATCGCGTTCGTTCTCCGATCGGATGAGCTCTGCCACCACTTGCGCCGGCGTCAGGGGATTCATTGGTCGCACTCCCTTTGGGTCCGCCGGAAGGTAGTCCACGCCCGGACCTTCGAAATGCCCCGAAGGTGTCGACCTTGCGTCCGCCGGGCGTGCGGGTAGCATTCAACCATATGGTTGAATATTCTCCCCTCGACGACGTGTTCACGGCCCTGGGCGATCCCACGCGGCGCGCCATCCTCACGCGGCTGCGTCGGTCGCCGGCCACGGTCGGGGAAGTCGCCGAGCCCTTCGACGTATCGCTCAACGCGATCTCCAAGCACGTGAAGGTACTCGAGCGCGCGGGGCTCGTTTCGCGCGATCGCGTGG
>JACMLI010000552.1 GCA_014379705.1 Gemmatimonadaceae bacterium | reverse complement strand
ACGGCGCATCCGGTGGTGAGCGATGCGCTGAGTGGCGTCCGACGCGACGTGCAGTCCGGACAGGCGCTCGCCACCGCGCTCCGCGCGCGCCGTGAGGTCTTTGGGAGCCTGGCGCCGGCGATGGTTCGCGCGGGTGAGGAGAGCGGCACCCTCGATGCCGCCCTCGATCGGCTCGCCGATCACCTCGAGCGGGGTCGTGCGCTCCGCGCACAGCTGCGCGATGCCCTGCTTTATCCCGCGCTCCTGGCCTTCGTGGCCGGCACCGGGGTCCTCGTGCTCCTGACCTTCGTCGTGCCCCGGTTCGTCGCCATGCTCTCCGACGTTGGCGGCACGCTGCCGTGGACCACTCGTTGCCTCGTGTTTGCCAGTCGCGCCCTCGCCGGATACTGGTGGCTCTGGCTCGGCGCAGCGGTGGCACTGGCGGCAGTCGTCGGGATGTGGCTGCGCGATCCGGCCAATCGGACGCGATGGGACGCTGCGCGTTTGTCGATGCCAGTCGTAGGTCGCCTGGAGTGGCTCGCGTGGACCGGCCGATTCACGCGAACCCTCGCCGCGCTCCTCACGGGTGGAACCCCGGTGCTTACGGCCCTTCGCCAGGCGCGTGAGAGCGTCGACAACGCGTCGCTTGGCGCGCAGCTCGACGCCGCCATCGCGCGCGTGGAGCGGGGTGACCGCCTCGCCGCGTCCCTCGATCGCGTGCTGCCGCCCCTGACGACCCAGCTTCTCGCCGTTGGCGAGGAGAGTGGATCGCTCGACGCCATGGCGACGCGCGCCGCGGACAGTTGTGACCTGGAGGTGCAGCGGGGCATCCGGCGGCTGGTTGGCCTGGTCGAACCGGTGCTGATCGTCCTCTTCGGGGGGCTGGTGGGATTCGTCGCCCTGGCCATGTTGCAGGCGATCTACTCGATCAACGCGAGCGTGCCATGAGGCGAAAGGGCTTTACCCTGCTTGAACTCATCGTGGTGATCATCGTGCTCGGCCTCCTGGTCGGCCTGGTCGCCCCGCAGATCTTCGGTCGCGTGGGAGAGGCGAAGGACGTTGCCGCCCGCACGCAGATGGCGCTGCTCGGCACCGCGCTGGACAACTTCCGCCTCGACAACAGCAGCTATCCGCTGACCGCGCAGGGGCTCGTGGCATTGCGCGTAGCCCCCGCTGGGGGGACGACGTGGCGTGGCCCATACCTGCGCAAGGACATCCCGCTCGATCCGTGGGGGCGTGGCTACGTGTATCGCAGTCCCGGGGAGCGAAACCCCAATGGGTACGACTTGTCGTCGCTGGGGCGCGATGGGAAGGTCGGGGGCACGGGGGAGGACGCGGATCTCATTGGGCAGTGAGCAGGGCGAAGCGCCGAATGCGTGGCGCGATGCCCTGTGTATTGAGCTGTGGAATTCGGGCAGAGTGACAGCTTTTGTGCGAGATCCCAGGGACTACGGCTCCATCGCCGTGAAACACACCAGCGACCTGTGCGCTATGCCACCGCGCGTCAGGGTGGGTTGGTATTTGCATTGTCGCGACGGTATTGGCGGGAGTGTTCGGCTCGCCGATGGGGCGTGATTGTTCGAAGTTCCTGCCTGCGGTGTCGACATCACGGGGTGACTTGCACCCTCTTCACGTACGCGCACGGGGAGTCGCATGAGCGAGACGACGACGAAGGCCACGCCAGCTCCGTCCGGGAGTCAGGACCAGGACACCGATGCACGGCCCAGCCGCCGCCGGTTCTTCGCGCTTGGCGCGTCCGTGGCGGCGGCGTCGCTCGCCAGCGCGTCCACTGCGGCAGCACAGGGCACGAAGAAGCCATCCGCCGTGCGCGGCATGGCCCGCAAGCTCCTGGGCCAGACCCCCGATCCCGCGTTCGACCCGTTCCGCAAGCAGAACATCTCGACCAAGGGGTGGGACTCGGCCCTCACGCGCCTGGTACGCCGCGTGACGAACGGTGTCACGGACGAGGAATTGAAGCTCGCGCAGAAGCTCGGCTTCCACGGATACCTCAACTATCACCTGCAGCCCACGAAGATCGAGGATGGCGCGGTCCAGGGGTGGGTGGGACAGTACGGACCATTGCTCAACAGCGCCCCCGAGGCCTTGTACAACGTGGACCAGCAGCTCCCGATGAACCAGCTGATCGTGTCATCGGTATACCGCGCGGCCTTCTCCAAGCGCCAGTTGCAGGAGCGCCTCGTCGAATTCTGGAGCGACCACTTCAACATCGAATACGACAAGGTCCGCTACCTCAAGCTCATCGACGACCGCGAGGTGATCCGGAAGCACGCCCTCGGAAAGTTCCCGGACATGCTCAAGGCGAGCGCGCACTCGCCCGCGATGCTCGAGTTCCTCGACAACACGCGCAACCGCCGGACGACGCTCAACGAAAATTACGCGCGCGAGATCATGGAACTGCACTCGGTCGGGGCAGCGGGCGGCTACAGCCAGGCCGACGTGCGCGAGCTGGCGCGCTGCTTCACCGGATGGACGCTCGCCGGGCGCGGGAACTTTGCATTCGACCCCAATGGGCACGACTTCGGCGAGAAGACCGTGTGGGGGCAGCGTATCGCCGCCATCCCGTCGACGGCGGGCGCGCAAGGCAAGACCGATGGCGACACGATGCTCACCTTCCTCGTAAAGCATCCGAAGACGGCGGAGTACGTGTCGTTCAAGATGCTGCGCTTCTTCCTGCAGTATGAGCCGAGCCCCGCGCAGGTCGCGGCCGTGGCGAGCGTGTACAGCAAGACCGGCGGCGATATCCCGTCGATGATGAAGGCCGTGCTCACGCCGGCCAACCTCCTCGCCGCCACGCCCAAGTACAAGCGCCCGTACACGTTCATGCTTGGCGCAATGCGCGCCACGGTGAACCCTGCGCAGGTGACAAAGCTCGACGCGCTCGCCTTCCGCTACCTGCCCCTGCTCGGCCAGCCGATGCACCAGTGGGATCCGCCCGATGGCTATCCGGATCGGGCCGACTACTGGGCGGGGGGCGTGCTCCAGCGGTGGAACTTCGCCACGTACATCACGACCACGACGTCCACCGAAGCGAGCATGGAGGCGAGTCGCTTCTGGAATGCGACGACACCAGCCGCGAACACGGTCGACAACGTGCTCACGGCGATCTCGCGTCACCTCTTCGGGGGCGAGATGCCCGAGCGGCTGACTGCGCAGGTGCGCACGTACCTCGCTGCACAAACGACGCTGACCCAGAATCGTGTGCGCGAAGCGGTGGCGCTGTCACTGAGCTCCGCCACCTACAACTGGCTCTAGCCGCACGCTCCAGCCACCCAACGGGACCTTCCATGAGCCAGCACGATCACGACGCCTGCGCGTGCGACGAGTACAACGAACTCACGTCGCGTCGCGACTTCCTCGGCACGGCCGGGGGCATGAGCGGGGCCGCCCTCTTCGCGTTTGCGTATCCCGAATGGCTCCCCAAGGTGTCGTTCGCGCAGTCGTACGCGGGGGAGCGCGACATCATTGTCTCGATCTTCCTGCGCGGTGGCGCCGACGGACTCTCGCTGGTCGCGCCGTTCGGTGACCCGCTCTACTACACGGGCCGCCCCACGATCGCGATTCCGCGCCCGGACAGCACGAGTGCAAACCGCGCGATCGCCCTCGACAACTTCTTCGGGTTTCCGCAGTCCATGCGATTCCTCATGCCGGCGTACCAGGCAGGGAACCTCCTCGTGGTGCACGGCGCCGGCCTGACGTACAACACGCGCTCACATTTCGATGCGCAGCACTTCATCGAACTCGGCAAGGCCAACGACAGCACCGTGAACACCGGTTGGCTGGGGCGCCACCTCGCGACCACGTCGCCACTCAAGAACACCGCGAGCCTTCGGGCGATCACGATCGCCGATGGCCTCGCCGAGACCCTCAAGGGCTCACCCAAGGCGCTGCCGATCGCCGACCCTTCCAACTACGGCATCTCCGGGTCGACCAATACCCGGGCGGAGCGCCAGGCGTGGCTCAGCGCCGAGTGGGGCGAGTCGATCGATCCCGCCAAGACCGCGGCGGCCGACGCGCTCAACACGATCAACATGCTGCGCAACCTCAACGTTGGCGGGTACCAGCCGGCGAACGGCGCTGTCTATCCCAACACCGGCCTCGGTCGCGGCCTCCGCAACTCGGCGGCGCTGATCAAGGCCGACATCGGCGTGGAGGCCGTGCACCTCGACATCGGCGGCTGGGACACGCACACGCAGCAGGATCCCATCGGCGGGAGCATGTCGCAGACGATGACACAGCTGTCTGGCGCGTTAGGCGCCTTCTGGCAGGACTGCATCGCGACCGGCCTCACGCAGAACGTGACGGTGGTGGTGGTCTCGGAATTCGGCCGCAACGTGCGGGAGAACGGCAGTCGGGGCACCGACCACGGGCGCGGCACCGCAATGTTCGCGATGGGCCGCGGCATCAACGGCGGCCGGGTGCTGCCCAACACCTGGAGGCCGCTCGCGCAGGAGAACCTCGTGGATCGGCAGGACCTGCCCGTCTCCATCGACCCTCGGGCTGTTCTGGCGGAGATGGTGCAGCATCGTTTGGGGAACGCGAATCTGGGCGTT
>JACMLI010000551.1 GCA_014379705.1 Gemmatimonadaceae bacterium | reverse complement strand
GGTCGCCGCCAGCCGGCGCGCCGCGGCCATGAGTACCAGGCCGGTGATCGCGAGACCCGCCAGCACGAAAAAGCCGCCGAACCCCAACCACAGGCCGACGGCATACGAGAGAAAGAGCCAGACGATGAGTGCCACGGGGCCTCCCGCGCCCCGTGGATGCCTACCCCGCGCGCAACGCCCCCCTCCCCGACAGATGCCGGGGATTGGTGCGCACGACCTGCATCGCCTCGAGCATCACGACGGACATTTCCGCGCGTGCCTGGCGCTGCGACAGGGCGACGCGAGTGACCGCGGAGCCGATCGGTGACCCGCTGATGTAGCGAGGCCGAATCTTGTTGAGGGCGCGCGTGATCGCGTCATCACGGCATTGCGCACAGGCGCAAAAACCCGCCGGACGCGCGCGCAGCTGCTCGTACACTTCGTCGGCGATTTCTTCGAGGGCGTTCTTCATCGACCGGGCTGGGGACTCGAGGCCGCTCGCAAACGTGGCGCACGGCATACGACAAGGACGACCTGAGGCACGAAGAAGGAACGTCGCGAGCACCAGCCGGCGGAACTGTGACGCATCGCACGCAATCCCGGCCAGGGACCGGGGGTCGCACGAATCCGACCGCGAACGAAATAGTTGCTATTCCCCCGACGCCGCGAGAGGCGGACCGACGTCCCTACGACGGAAGCTTGGAACGCACGAGCTGGCCGATCAGCGCGATGGTATCCAGGTAGTCCGTCGCCGTCTCGTGGGGGGCGATCTCGACATGGAAGTGCTGCTCGAGAAACAGCGACAACTGCACCGTGGCCAACGAATCGAGGATTCCTCCAGTGATCAACGGAGTGTCCGCGGTCAGCTGGCTCGGATCCGCGCCGAGGAGATAAGACTCGAGAATGAAATCCTTGATCGTCTGTTCAATCGGGTCCATCAGGCATTGAGTAAGAGGGTGTCGAACGAGCGGCGAACCGCGCACCGCTGGGGGTACCCGTCAGGGACGGGCACCGAGAAGGTGGGGCCGCTTCAACAGCTCCGTGTAGAGCCGGTCGGCGATGAGTTGGTGCCCCTCGACGTTCGGGTGCTTGTCGAAGTCGGCCACGATCAGCGCTTTCTCGTCGCGCCCCGCGTAGATGTCACCGAGATCGATCCGTTCGAGCCCCACGGACGCCGCGATCTGCCGCACGCGTTCCTGACGCGCCGCGGTCGTCGTCTGCGCAGGCGTCGGCACCAGCGCCCACACGAGCCGCGTCCCGTTGGCACGACAGAGCTCGGCCATGCGCTTGTAGACCTCGGTCAGGATCTCGTCATCGAACGGCCGCAGTCGCTTGACCAACTCTTCGCGCGTGAGGTCCGGCGTCGCCTTGACGGAATCCACGATGCGTTGCAGGAAGTCGTATTTCAGGGGATAGCCCTTCCGCACGGCCTCGATCACGTGGTCGGAGGTGACCATGTCCGCCGGGTGACTCACCATGATCACGACGCTCGGACGGAAGCCGAACACGCGCCCGTTCTCCAGGATGATCAGGTTGGAAAGGGGACTGTATTCCGACACACCGAAGTTGAGGAACTCCCAGCGCGCTGGGCCAACGACAGGGCGCTCTCGGTTGAGGCGTGTTTCCAACTGCGCCTCGAAGGTGTATCCATCCGGGACGCCATCGCCCATCACGTATGACGGGCCGAGGACGGCGACGCGGTGCGTGCCTGCAGCAGGCTCCTTGTCATACGCGCCGTCGCGCATGCCATGCGCGTTCGTCCGGAACGGATGGCCGTGAAACATCAGCCCCAGGAAGGGCTTGAGCTCAGCGCGCAGCAGGTCACCCGTCTGCCGAAGGCCGCCCAGCTCTTGCAGGTTTGGCCACTCACTCCCCCGCTGCACATACACGTTCCACAACTCGCCGTTGAAGCGGTTCACGCCGACGAGCTCTTCGTAGTACCCGCGCTGCAGCTGGGCGGCATCGCGTGCATTGAGCTCCGCCACGCGGAGCTCCCGCAGGACGCCACGCGCCTCGTCTGGGAGCCGCTCACCAACGGCCGCAAAGCTGGTTGCCCAGATCGCGAGGATCGGCAGCGCCGTGCGCAGCGACTTCCACATGGTCGGCGGCACGCGATCTTCGTGGGCGGGAGGCCGGATGCGCTCCGCCAGGCCCGCGCCAAAGCCGACAGCGAGCAAGGCGGCCGCCAGCAACCCGGTCGCGCGCCAGTCCCACGAGTCCACGCGGAACAAGTTGAGCCCCTCGGCGAGAGTCGGCGCGTTCCAGAAGCCCCAGAGCGAACACATGATCGTGAACACACCGATCGCGCGCAGGCCAATCGACACCTGGTACCGCAGCGTCTTCGTCTCCGGCGATCCGGGCCGCGCGCGGCCGCGCTTGCGCTCCCGCAGCGAGTCCATCACGAGGAAGACGCCAAGCAGCACCCAGAACAACACGTCGGTCATCGTGAAGAGCCAGCGTCCGAGCAACCAGAACCACTGATACGAATGCAGGAACCATGTCGCAAAGATCGTGACCGCCGACCCGACCACGATCGCCACTGCCTCACCCCGCTTCTTCGCCAGCGGGTAGAACACGGGCATGTAGAAGACCTTCTGCATGAAGTCCTTCCAGTAAATATTGATCCGCCGCCAGAGGTCGGTGAACGACGACGCCACGAAGAAGAACCGGTGGGTCTCGGGGAGGCGGAACCCAAACAGGTGCAGCAGGCCGACGATCAGGTGGAACTGGCCGGAGACGCGAAGGTAGAGCGCGAAGTTGGCGAGCAGGAACTGCACGAGCTCCGCCCCGGAGGTCACGTCGGAGGGCGCGAGCGTGAAGAACTGGTAGACGAGGCGGTACACGACGAGGTGCGTGAGCCCACGCACCATCCAGTGAATGCCCGTCTGGTAGATCTGGAGCGCCGGCCGGTCGTAGTACGTGCGCTTGAACATCCCGTAGTCCACGATCGGGAAGAACGGGAAGACCACCGCCGGAAGCATGAAGAAGTACGAGAGCGCCATCTTCCAGTCGGTTGGCCCCTTCTGGTGGCGCAGGTCGTAGAGGTACACAATCATGCGCAGCATGAAGATCGACCCGAACACCGGCCAGATGCTTCCGGGCCACGGCACCGGGAACAGGCCCGCGCGAGCCGCGCCGAGCCCTGCGGCCATCACCGCCCACCCCGCGATGCGTCCCCAATAGGGGATCGGGAGGTGGAGCCAGGCCAGGACGACCGTCGCCAGCAGGACGAACCACGCCGTTCCCACGCCACCGAAGACGAGCATGAATCCGGTGAGCGAAAGCGCGACGAACGCCCACGGCCGCCAGCGTGCTGGCAGGAAATGGTGGACCAGTGCCCCGCCGAAGGCCAACGGCACGACCCTCGTCTGGAAGGCCGGGCTCTCGATGCGGAGTCCGGCGATCACAAGACCGAGCACCGCGAGCTGGAGCGCAACGAGCCCCATGGCGCGGAACTCGGCGAGCCGGCTCCGCAACGCGGCGGGAGCGAGTGAGGGTGCGGACGATGGGGTGACGACGGTGGCCATTCAGGGCAGGACGCGAGGGGGGACTACAGCCGGAGCCACGACGCAATGATGTTGCGCTGTACTTCGTTCGTGCCCGAGTAGATACGGCTTCCGAGGGCGTCGCGCACCTCGCGCTCGATCTCGTATTCCACCGCGTAGCCGTACCCGGCGAACACCTGTAACACGTCGAGCGCTCCCTTCACGAGGGACTCGCTCACGAAGACCTTCGTCATCGCGGCGTCAAGGGCAACGGCTCGCGTCCGGTCCAGCCGCGAGGCCGAGCGATAGAGCAGGAGTCGCGCGGCTTCGAGCTGGATCTTGAAGTCGGCCAGCTTGTGCGACACCGCCTGATACTTGCCGATCGCCTTGCCGCCCTGGTGGCGGGTGCGCGCGTGCGCCACGCCGCGCTCCAGCAACCGCTCCATCTGCCCCACGTGCGCGGCGAACAGGAGAATGCGCTCCCAGTCCATGGCGTGCGCGAAGATTGCGTTGCCGCCCCCCAGCGTGCCGAGAATCGCCGAATCGGGGACCCGCACGTCGTCGAAGGCGAGTTCGCCGAACGGAGACGTGCGCATGCCCATCTTTTCGATCTTCCGCGACACCGAGAGGCCGGGCGTGTCCCGCTCCATGAGGAACGCCGTGACCCCACCATGGTAGCCCTTCGCCGCATCGGTCAGTGCGAACACGATGATGACGTCCGCCACCGGTGCGTTCGAGATGAACGTCTTGGATCCGTTGATCCGCCAGCCGTCGCCGTCGCGCTCGGCGCGCGTCTTGAGCGCGAACGAGTCAGAGCCGCTGCCCGGCTCCGTCATCGCGTGGATGCCGATCAAGGTCCCGTTGCACAGCTTCGGGAGGTACTTCGCCTGCTGCTCCGCGTTGCCGAAGCGCCACATCGGCACCACGCAGGAGAGCAAGTGGGCGCAGACGGAGAAGACCAGGCCGTTGTCCGCACAGCCGTACCCGAACGCCTCCAGCGCGATGGTCGACGTGAGCGGATCCAGGCCGGCGCCTCCGAGTGCCTCGGGGACGGGCAGGCCCTGCAACCCCATCTCTCCACACGCCAACCACAGGTCGCGCGGGAACTCCTGGTTCCGATCGCGCTCGATCGTGCCGGTGTTCAACCGCCCGCGCGCAAACGCGATGATCTCGCGGCGCAGTGTCTCCTGGTCCTCGGAATACGAGAAATCCATCCGTCAGCCCATCTCGGCAAGGCGTTGGTAGTCGACCTTGTCGGTCGATGTTTTCGGGAGCGCATCCACGAACCCGAAGACGTCGGGGGACATGTAGGCCGGAAGCACCTTCGCACAGAACTGCTTGAGCGTGATCACCGAAAGCGGGCTCCCGTTGGAGGAGAGGAAGGCCTTGAGGCGGACGCCGCCATCGGCGTCCTTGAAGGCGACCACCGCCGCTTCCTTTACATCGGGGTGCTTGTAGAGCCCCGACTCCACCTCGCCGAGCTCGATCCGATAGCCGCGTCTCTTGACCATGCGGTCGCGACGCCCGACGTACGTGAACACGCCGCCCCCGTCTTCGGTGACGAGGTCACCGGTTCGATACCATTGCGTGCCCGCCGTGTCGACGAAGAAGGCCTGTGCCGTGCGCTCCGGGAGGTTCCAGTAGCCCACCAGCACGCCCGGCCCGGCCATCACGAGTTCTCCCTCGGCACCATGCGCGACGTCCACGCCCTCCTCATCGACCACCCGCGACGTGAACTGTTCGCAGCAGCGGCCGATCGGGAACGGCTGGGTGCGCGACTCGTCGATCGCCGCCGGGATCTCGTGGTACGTGCAGACGTTGGTTTCCGTCGGTCCGTAGAGGTTGAAGTAGCGCGGCCCGGGGAGGCGCTGCTGGAGGGCGCGCAGGTGCTTCACGGGAAAGACCTCGCCGGCGAAGAACACGAAGCGCAGCGCGTCATACCCGTACCGTTCCATCTTCCCGTACTGGGCAAGCATGGTCAGGATCGTCGGCGTGGAGTACCAGACGGTGAGGCGACGCTCGGCGATGAGGGCGGCGAGCCCCGCAGGCTCCTTGCCCTGGTCGGCCGCGATGAGCACGACCGTGGCCCCGTGCTTGAGGGGCACGTAGAGGTCGAGGATCGAGAGATCGAAGTGAAAAGGGGCATGCGAGGAGAACCGGTCGTCATCGCGCGGGGCGAAGACGTCGGAACACCAGTCGACGTATGAGACCGCGTTCCGATGGGAGAGCATGACACCCTTGGGCTTCCCTGTCGATCCCGAGGTGTACAGGATGTACGCCAGGTCGTCGAGTCCCACCGGTTCGTCGTCCCCAACGGGAGCGACCCCAGCAGCTTCGTCGAGCGCCGTGAGCGCGGCCGCGAGGTGCGAGCCATCGCCGGATTCCGCGAGCTCGATCAGTGGCGGGACCTCCCCCAACTTCGCCGCCTCTTCACGCCAGCCGGCCGTCAGGCTCGCTTCGAGGACGACGACACGGACCGCGCAGTCGGACAGGATAAAGGCGCTCCGCCATGCCGGCGCCGCATAGTCGACGGGGACGTAGGCGGCCCCCGCCTTCATCGCGCCCAGCATCGCGGCGTAGGCATCGATCGACTTGCGTGCGTACACACCGACCCGATCTCCGCGACGCACGCCCATCTGGCGAAGGCGGTCCCGGACGCGATCACTCAGGCGATCGAGTTCGCGGTAGGTCAGCGCGCCCGTCGGCAGCGCCTCCACGGCCACGTGGTCGGGGCGACGGGCCGCGGACGCGGTCAGAAAGTCCAGCAAGCTCTGTGTCATTCGCCCTGACTTCGCCCCCGGGATCGGCTCAGGCTCAACGGCGGCACCACCTTGTGGCGGCTTCCCTCGCTGGCCAAGAAATCAGGCTAGGGAGCAAGAGTCTTGCCACCAAGCCTTCTCAGCTCTCGCCACCGACCAGCCAGCGCGACGGTGGCCGAACGGCGGGGCTTCGGTCAGGCGAACAGCCTCGGTACGGCCCCCGTGGGGGCCCTGCCTACGTCGCGATCGGCAGGGGAGCTCGATCGCGAACGATCGAGCCCGTGAACGTCGACCCCGTGGTTCCCGTGAGTTCCACTGTGACGTATTGGCCGATGGTACTTTCGTCGCCAGAAAGCAGCACCGTCTTGTAGTCGCGCGAGCGTGCCTGCAACAGGTCGCCCCGCCGAGCCGCCTTTTCTACCAGCACCTCGCGACGGCTCCCGAGCAACGTGAGGTTCCGCTGGCGCGACCCCGCCCGCACCACCTCGATGAGGGTGGCCAGCCTCGACGCCGCGACGTCGTCCGGCACCTGCCACTCGTCAGGCATCTTCGTCGCCGGCGTCCCGTCACGCGGGGAGAACTTGAAGGTGAAGGCGTCGTCGAACCCGATCTCCTGGACCAGCGACACCGTCTCGGCAAAGTCGGCATCGGTCTCGCCGGGAAACCCGACGATGATGTCCGTCGTGAGCGCGAGCCCGGGAATGCGCTCCCGCAGGCGCGCCACGCACTCGAGGTAGCCCTCGCGGGTGTAGCGACGGAGCATCCGCTTGAGCACCGCGGTCGACCCCGATTGCATCGGCAGGTGCACGTGTTCACACACGGCCGGGACTTCGGCCATCGCCGAGATCACGGCGTCCGTGAAGTCGTTCGGGTGCGGGCTGGTGAAGCGCAGGCGACGCAGCCCGGGCACGGCCCCAACGGCGCGCAGCAGCGCCCCGAAGTCGTTCGAGCCGTCGAAGTACGAGTTCACCGTCTGGCCGAGCAGCGTGACCTCGAGGATCCCATCGGCGACGGCCTGCGTGGCCTCGCGCACCACGTCGTCGAGCTGGCGGCTGCGCTCCGCGCCGCGGGTGAATGGCACGATGCAGTACGTGCACTTGTAGTCGCACCCCCGCTGCACCGGGATCCACGCCTTGACCTTGTCGTAGCGCCGCGGCGCAAAGTCCTCGTAGTGCTCCTCGAGGTCGAACGATGTCTCGACGGCGCGCTCGCCATCCCGCGCGCGCTGGACGAGTTGCGGCAGCGCCCGATAGCCATCGGGACCGATCACGAGGCTCACGTGGCGCGCCTTCTCCAGCAGGACGGGCCCAAGGCGTTGCGCCATGCACCCCGTCACTCCCACGATGGCGCCTGGTCGCATGTTCCGCTTGAGCTCCCCGAGCCGGCCGATCACGCGCTGCTCCGCGTGGTCGCGAATGGCGCACGTGTTCACGAGGATCACGTCCGCCTCGTCAGGCGTGTCCACCGGCACATAGCCTTCGGCCGCGAGCTTGCCGAGCATCAACTCGGAATCGCTCACGTTCATCTGGCACCCATAGGTCTCGATGTAGACCGTCTGGCCGGTGGTCGTCACACAGGGTCGGGAACGAGTGGAGTCGCCACGAGACCCGCCGCATCGTGGCGCAGGCGCATCGGCGCGCGCGATCCGCGAGGCAGCGGCGAGCCCTCGAGGCGCACCACAAGATAATCCTCCGTAAGGCCTTCCGGTCGGTCCCCGCGCGTGACGACCACGTCGGCCAGCGTCCCGGCGCGGGATGCCGCATACGCAAACGCACGCACCC
>JACMLI010000550.1 GCA_014379705.1 Gemmatimonadaceae bacterium | reverse complement strand
GGAGTGAGTACGAACGGCGGCCCAGTCCGCTCCAGTGTCGGCGAACTGCTCTCCTCGGCGACCAGCGACAGCGCGAGCATCAAGACGATGACGGAACGCAGAAGCATGGTGGTCACCTCGTCCAGGTGATGGGGCTCGTGCACCTGCAGCGCTGCGGCCACCGCCCGTTCGCGCTCGTCGGCGGGGGCACGGGCATGATCGGCGACCCGAGCGGCCGAAGCGCCGAGCGTAACCTGATCACGCTCGAGCAGGTAGCCGAGAACGCCGCGTCGATCCACCGGCAGCTCGAGCACTTCCTCGACTTCAGTGGTCCGTCGGGGGCGAAGATGGTGAACAACGCCGACTGGCTCATGCCGATGTCCCTCGTCGCGTTCCTCCGCGACGTCGGCAAGCACTTTGGCATCAACTACATGCTCGCGAAGGACTCGGTGAAGTCGCGCCTCGACGGGGGCATCTCGTACACCGAGTTCTCGTACATGCTGCTGCAGTCGTACGACTACCTGGAGTTGTACCGCCGGCACGGCGTGACGCTGCAGATGGGCGGCAGCGACCAGTGGGGGAACATCACCGCCGGCGCGGAACTCGTGCGCCGCTCCGACGGCGGGGACGCGTACGGCATCACCCTGCCCCTCATCACGACGGCGGACGGGAAGAAGTTCGGCAAGACCGCCGAGGGAACGAGCGTGTGGCTCGACCCCGCGCGGACGTCGCCATACAAGTTCTACCAGTTCTGGATCAACCTCGACGACCGCAGCGTGAAGAGCTACCTTCGCATCTTCACGCTGCAGGAGCGCGAGGCGATCGAGGCGCTCGACCAGGCGGTGGACGAGCGTCCCGAATCCCGGGAGGCGCAGGGTGCGCTCGCGCTCGAGGTGACCGCGCGTGTGCATGGCGAGGGCGCGGCCCAATCCGCGCGCGAGGCGTCACGCGTGGTGTTCGACAAACGCGCCGACCCTACCGAGTTGTCGCCGGGGACGTTCGAGATGTTGCGCGACGAGCTGCCGTTCACGACGGTGGCTCCGGCCGACAGCGGGGTCGCGATCCTCGACCTGCTGGTGGACCTCGGCCTCGTGAAGTCCCGGGGCGACGCGCGCCGCCAGGTGCAACAGGGCGCGGTGACGATCAACGGGCGACGCATCGCGGCCGACGACGCGTCGGTGCCGGTATCCGAGTCGCTGCACGGAAGGTTCTTTCTCGTTCGCAAGGGCGGGCGGGAGGTTGGACTGGCCGAGGTGGCCTCCGCCTAACGCCCATCCCCTCACCCGGTCCAGCGAGCGAGAACAAGCTTCCCTTTCGTCATCCCGGACAAGCGAGCGAGAGCAAGCTTCCCCGTTCGTCATCCCGGACAAGCGAGCGAGAGCAAGCTTCCCTTTTGTCATCCCGGACAAGCGAGCGAGAGCGAGCGCAGATCCGGGACCCAGGGTCCTTGGGCCTTGCAGCATTGCGGACGACACTCGGTCCCGCTTCTCGGCTCGCTCGCGCTCGCCGGACCGGGATGACAAGGGGGGTGCCCGCTCGGAATCGCCGGACCGGGACGAGACGAGGGAACCGCTCTCACTCGTTTGTCAGGGATGACAGCAGTTGACCTAGGCCATTGCCGAAAGCCGCGCCACGGTCACCCCTCGCCACAGCCGCTCCCGCATGTCGCGCGTTTCGATCAGCGCGCGGGCGCCGGGTGCCGCGAGTGCGAATACGCGGCGCGACGCACCATCCACGTCCACCCGACGCGACAACACGAGGCCCTTCGACTCCAGGCGATCGAGCGTGGCGTAGACCGCGCCGATGGCAAGGGAGCGCCCCGTCACCTCCTCGATCTCGCGACGCACGGTCATGCCCCATGCCTCGTCCCCGGATCGCACCACGGCGACCATCACCTGCTCCTCGAAGCTCCCGAGCGGCGCATCCCCGATCATCTCAGCTCTCCCGCAGCACGGCCGCTGGATCCACCCGGCTCGCCCGACGCGCTGGGAGCCAGGCTGCGACGATCCCGATCGCGATCAGGGTGAGCCCCGCCGCCCCGTAGGCGATCGGGTCCGCGGCACCCACCCCGTACAACAGGCTGCCGAGGAGGCGCGCCAGCAGCAGCGCGCCAACGATGCCTAACGCCACTCCACTGCCGACCAGCGCCACGCCGCGCCCGACCACGTGGCCGATGACCTTCGTCGGCCTGAGGCCGAGGGCGACGCGGATGCCCCAGTCGCGCTGGCGCCGGCTGGCAAAGTGCGAAATCACCCCGTACACGCCGATCGCACCGAGCGTGAGCGCAAGGCCGGTGAGGAGCGCGAGGAGCGACATTACCTGACGCACCGGACCCACCGCCCGGTCGACCACGCGCGCCATCGTCGTGGCTTCCTGCACCGCGACCGACGGGACCGCCCGCGCCACCGCCTCGCGCGCCGGACCGAGGATCGTCGCGGCATTAGCGTCCCGCGCGAGCGAGAGCACGAGGCTCTGTCCCGAGGGCACGAAGGGCAGTTGCTCGGCGAGCATGTATCGCGCGGGGCTCGCGGCGTCCGTCAGGCTGCCCTCGGCCACGTCCTCCACGACGCCGACGATGCGCGCCCAGGTGGTGTCGTAACCGGTGCTGATCCGCCGCCCAACCGGGTCGAGGCCCGGGAAGTATTTCTTCGCCAGCGCGTCGTTGACCACCACGACCGACTCACCCCCGACCCGGTCGGACCCGTCGAACGTGCGGCCGCTCGTCGCCGTGATGCCTAACGCCTCGAAGTAGCCGGGGCTCACGATGCGGTACGCGGTCGTCGTGTTGGGGAGGTCGGGGCGTCCCTCGACGGAAATGCCCCAGTTGTCCCCGGATCCACGCAACGGGAGCTTCTGAGTCGCCCCGGCAGCGACCACGCCTGGAAGCCCCTGCATCGCCGCGACGAGTTCGCGATGGACCTGCTGGCGCTGTGCCGTGGTCCCCGTCGAGCCGAGCACCACGTCGACCACCGCCACGCCGCGCTGGTCGATGCCGGCGTCGATGGCGTAGAGGTTCATCACGCTCCGCGTGAGCAGGGCCGCCCCCGAGGTCATGAGCACCGCGAGCGCGACCTCGGCGATCACGAGACCCGACTCGAGGCGACCACCGCGACCACCAACGCCCCCCGTGCGCCCGCGGCCCAGGGCGTCCCGCAACTTTGCCTTGCCGATCGCGAGCACGGGGATGATCGCCACCGTGAGGCTCGCCACCAGGGCGATCCCCATCGCCAACCAGAAGACTCCCCAGCTCAAGTGCGTGCTCTCCCCCCACGCCCCCAGCGGCAGGGCGCCCGTCAGCGAGCGGAACGCGATCGCCGCCATCCCCGCCCCCGCAACGCCGGCCCCGACCCCGATCACCAGGGACTCCGCCACCAGTTGCCCGAT
>JACMLI010000549.1 GCA_014379705.1 Gemmatimonadaceae bacterium | reverse complement strand
TTTTGTTCGACAAGAACAGCAACAGCAACAGCAACATCGTCGAAGACTGGAGGACTTCTCGCGGTCAGGCTCGACACCAACAGTACGATGCAGTTCTCCCTGTCCTCCGTGGTGCAGGCCCTTCAAGCGGCCGATCACGCCACGGCACTCGCTCGGAGCGACGAACTGCTACACCTCGCTCTTCTCCCCGCGCGCAACAAGTGTCGCGGCGGCGACATCTCCGGTGACGTTCACCACGGTCGCGCTCATGTCCGGCACGAGGTCCACCGCGATCAGCACGCCGATGCCCGCCGCAGGCAGCCCGATGGCCGTGAAGAGCGGCGTGAGCAACAGGAATGCCCCGCGCGGCACCCCCGGCGCAGCGAAGGAGAGAAACACCGACGCCGCCGCGACGATCGCCAGCGACCGCGCCCCGACCGGGACGCCATAGAACTCCCCGATGAACAGCACGCCGACGATCCACGCCACCGGTGCCGCCGGCTTGAACACCGACACCGCGAGCGGGAGCACGAATCCGCTCACGCGCGGCGGCACCGCCAGCGCCTCGGCGCTTTGCACCATCGCCGGCAGCGACGCTACCGATGAACTGCAACTGATCCCGATGAGCTGCGTGGGCAGCACCGCCCGACCGAACGCCGCGAACCCGGGGCCCCCCGCGGCGCGCACCACCACGTAGAACAGCGCCGTCACGATCGCGCAGGTGATGGCGAAGGCAAGGATGTAGAAGCCCACCGCCCCGACGAGCGTGGCCCCGGCCTGCGCCGCGAGGGGCAGCACCAGGGCGAAGACCGCCACCGGGGCCAGCGCGATCACCCAGCCGACCAGCACCAGCATCGCCTCGCCTAACGCGGAGAAGAAGCGGACCAGCGGCTCGCGCGTCGCCGGCGCGCTGCGGGAGATCGCGAGCGCGAGGAGCACCGTGAACACGATCAGGGAGACCATGTTCCCCGTCGCCGCCGCGGCGATCGGGTTCGCCGGCACCAGCGTCGTGAACCACTCCATCACGCCGACGCTTGTGGCGCTCCCGACCACCTCGCGCGCCGCATCCTCCGCCCCGGCCGGCAGCGGGATCCGGCCCGCCATGCCAGCGGGAAAGAACGTGAACAGCGTGGTCGCCACGGCGAGCGACACCACCGCGCTCCCGGCGAGCAGCGCGGCAAAGACGCCGAGGGTGCGTCGCCCGAGTTGACCCACCGCGCGAAGGTCCGCCACTGACGCGACCCCGGTGATGAGCAGCGATACCACAAGGGGAATCACCGTCATGCGGATCGCATTCACCCACAACGTGCCGATGGGCTGGATGGCGGCGGCAAGTCGCTGCCCCGTGGCGCTTCCCGAAACCGCGATGGCCATGCCGAGTGCGAGACCGAGGACGAGGCCCGCGAGCACACGCGTGCTGTCGGACCACGTGAGCGGCCCGCGCCGGAGCGTCACCCGATGCAGAGCGTCGCGACTTGCTGCGCCACGACAGGCTCGAGCTGGTCGAGATACGCGAGATACTGAGTCGCGGCGTCGGGTGCGACCACCGCCCCCGCCGTGATCTTCTCGCGGGCCAGCGGCAACATCTCGTTGGCCAGCCTCGAAAGGTCACACGCCTTGGCGCCCGGGGCGTCGGTCGCCGCGCTCTGCGAGATCGAGAGCGCCGTGGCGCCGAGGAGGAAGCGTGACTGCGGCGACCCCTGGAGCGAATCCGCGAGCGAGAGGAACTGCAGGGCAAGCTGATAGTCGCTTCGCTGTTTCGTGCTGTTGGCGGCGCGGTACATCGCGTTCCCCCGGGCCAACGCAAAGGCCGCGACGGTGGACCGGCTCTCCCCGGCTTCCATCGCCTTCCGCGTCGTCACCAGCGCACTGTCGAGCATCCCGAGGTCGACCTGCGTCTGGGCCAGCGCGAGGATCCCCTGCCCCGACTTCGGGTCCAGCGCCATCGCCTTCTGGAACCCGCCGAGCGCCTCGGCGTTCTTGCCGGCGCGCCGCAACTCCTGCGCGCGCAAGAGGTGCAGTTCGGCAACCTCGGGAAAGCGCGCGAGGCCACGGTCGATCGCCACGCGACTATCCGCCTGGACGAGGTCGGAGTACAGCAGGTAGAGTCGCGAGTCCTTCGGAAAGCGCGTCACGCCACCAGCCGCCACGGCGACGGCCTTGATCGTGTCGCCCAAGGCACGGTGTGCCGTCGCGAGACGGAAGATGAACGTGCTGTCCCCGCTCGACTCCGTGTCTTCAGCCGCCAGGCGATCGCCGACCGCGGTCGCTTCCTTCCACTCGCGCAGCGTACTGAACACCTGCCACCGTTGCCGACGCAGTTCGACGATGTCGGGATTCGCGTCGGAGAGCGAGACGACGAGCGGCTTGGCCGCGGTGGCGTTCTCTCCCCGGATGAGCGCGGTGAGCACGCGACGCGAGAGTTCGAGGTCCCCGGGCTCCGACGCGGCGAGCCGGAGCCACATCTCGGCCGCCTTTGGACGATCCTCGAGGGCATCGTACGCGCGCGCCGCGGCGTCGAGTCCCCAGAACGACGTCGGCTCGACCTCGAGGATCTTTCTCGCCTCGGCCAGCACGTCGCGGGAGTTCATCCCCGTCATGACGTACGCGCTCACGATGCACGAGCGAAGGAGTGCCGGCGTGGGCAGCGTGTTCGCCACCTCCTTCGCCTCGGCGATCGTCGCCTCCATGCGGCCTTCACGCATGCCATTCTCGCACCGGCGCAATGGATTCAGCTGGCGCCGGAACTTCTCCATGCCCGCCGCGATGATCGCCCCCGCGGAATCGGCGTTCGGCGCGTCGACGGTAGGCAGGTGCTGGATGAGGTGGCGGTCGCGGGTGAGCGCGAGCCACGCGTTCACGATCACGCGCGTCCCGTTGCGTTCGACGACGCCGTTGATCACTTCATCGGCGCGCATCTGTCGCGCCAGCTGCCGCACCATCAGCGAGTCGATGTCGCGAACCTCGATGCTGGAGCGTTCGAGCAGCTGCTCCATGGTGTATTCGCCCACCACCGAGACTTCGCGCTTCTTGTAGAACCGCTGGATCTTTCCCCGCACCGCGTCGGCCACCGCGTTCCCGAGCCGCCGGTCTTTCCCGTCGAAGGGCGGGACGAGGATGATCTGCGTGGTGAATGTCGTCTGTGGCGCAGCCGCCGCCTGCTGCCCCGATGCCTCCGTCGACACGGCTACGCCCAGGGTCACCGCAAGGGCGGCAGCCCGGGCGAACGCGTGGGACGAAGCGAAAGGACGAGCGGAAGGACGAGGCATTCTGGCGGGGCAGTCAGCAGGGGTCAGACTCGGATCTTAACGTGTGGGACACCCGGAGCGCTCGTCGCGCCCCCCTCCGGGCCGGCCCGGGTTGGGTCGGGGCGTTGTCCCCGGGGGGTGGGTGGGTAATACTCCGGATTCGGGAGGGCTAGCCTAATGGTAAGGCACCGGTCTTGAAAACCGGCGCGCAGAGATGCGCATGTGGGTTCGAGTCCCACGTCCTCCGCTTCGGGAAATAAGGACTCACGCTGCCTGCTGGCGGGCTCGTTAGGCGGGCATCATGTGGTTGAAACGGGTCGTGCCGAAGACCGACGACCAGAAGGCCGCCTGGCCGACGCAGCATCGACGCCCACGGGCAGGTACCCACCCACCTGCCCCCGGAGAGAGAGACCCGCAGTCCACTCCCGGGTCATTTCGCTGGCCCACGAGGCAGGCGAATATCTCAGTACGGCAGGAACCACAAGCAAACGCCGCTTAGGGCGAAGTGCTGACCTTGGCTGTTCCAGTGGGTCATCGACTTCCGACACGAGCGCGCGGCGGGGTGATGCAGCGTTGCCGGTCGCCCCGTGCTTCGACGCACCGCTGCCGACTGGAAGGAAGTCCCGATGCCGATGCAGGTCCCGATCCAGAACACGGGAAAGCCTGAGCTGATCGAACTGCCCAATGTCTGTCCGCGCTGCTGTCACGCGATGGAACCCACCGTGGCAGCGACCTGGATGACCCGGACACAGCGCGTGCAAGTGGCTCTTCGCTGTGGCAGTCGCGCCTGTGGGGAGATGTTTCTCGCCGAGTACGACCAGGGACCTGGTGGACGTCCGTGGTATCTCATTCGTACCGTACCCGAGAATCCCGAGCGCACCGTCCTTCCCGAACGCGTCAAGCAGCTCTCCCCCGAGTTTGCCTCGATCTTCGTGCAGGCGGAAGCCGCGGAGGCGCTTGGGCTTGATCGAGTCGCCGGAGGCGCCTATCGCAAGGCCCTCGAGTTTCTCGTCTCCGACTACTGCGTGTCCGTGCACCCTGAGGCCCTCGCGACCATCGAACGCATGGAACTCAGCGCAGTGATCCAGGCCTACCTCCCCGCAGGACGCGTGAAAGAGTGCTCACAGCGCTCTGCCTGGCTGAAGGGTGACTGGACACACTACCTCAAGAGATGGAAGCCGCACGACCTGGCAGACCTCAAGGCACTGATCGAGGTCACGGTCGCGTGGGTGCAACAGGAGCTTCTCGCGGGCCATTTCCTCCGGAGCGACGGCGTGGCCCAGCCGACGAAGCCGGCGCTTTCCAGGTAAGTGACGGGTGGGCTTCAGGCCCTTAGCGGAGGTGGGGATGAAAAAACAACGGCACGATTCGTCGGAGGCGCAGGACACCCGGGCGACCACGCAGAGCGAGGCGCCCGCATGGGGGCGAGAGGGAGGCGCACCGCGCCACCTGGCAGTCCGGTTCTACCTCGCTCCCGTCCCGGGCCGGCGGGCGCCTCTCCCCCACGACGAGGTGGTCGAGTGGGCCAGTAGTCGCCTCGGCGCCTTCTTCGGACGAGCCCCCGTCGTCGCCGAGCGCTCCACGACCCTGCTCGTGTTCGCCTACTTCGATGTCACCGGGGCCGCTGCCGACCTCACCGACTTCGCCAGCCGACTCCAGGCTGATGCGGCGAACCTCGGCTATCGGTGCGCGTGCGAGTCGACCTATCGCTGGGGTGAAGAGCGACCGCCCCTGCCCCCCGAGCAGGCTGGTGAGGACGAAATCCGCCAGGCCAACCCCCACCGGATGTCTGACGAGGACTTCTCGTCCTACCTCGACAGGATCCAACGGGCCATCACGCCGCCGGACCTCGTCGCGATCAGCGAGGAACTGACGCGCCTTCCGGTGTGCATCGAGACGCCCGTGCTCATACGCACGATCGGGGAGCTCATCATCAGACGCTCGGCCGTGGCCCCTACCGTCGCTCGGCAGGATTGACGACACAGCCATACCCCTCAAACGAGGGGGAGCCGATTGTACCTGCGACGAATCGACATGGCGTCAGCAATCGGCGAATGTGTCGCTCCCATTCTGACCTCACGGATCCAGGAGCTTCACATGGCAAAGACAAAGACGTTTCACGATGCGTTCCTTGACGAGATCAAGGACGCGTACGACGCCGAAAGGCAGCTCGTCAAGGCGCTGCCGCGCATGATTCGCGCCGCCACCTCGGACGAACTTCAGGAAGCACTCGAAGCCCACCTCGAGGAGACACGTGGCCACGTCGAGCGCCTCGAGCAGGCCTTCGAGAGTCTCGATGAGAAGCCCCGCGGCAAGCACTGCGAGGGCATGGCCGGCATCCTCGAGGAAGGCAAGGGCGCGCTCGAGGAAGACTTCGATGAGGTGACCACCGACGCGTGCATCATTGCCGGCAGCCAGCGCGTCGAGCACTACGAGATCGCAGCGTACGGGACGCTCGTGGCATGGGCGAAGGCGATGGGACACGACGAGGCCATGCAGCTCTTCGAGGAGACGCTGGCCGAGGAGAAGGCTGCCGACGAGAAGCTGACCGCCATCTCGGAAGCGATCAACGCCGAGGCCGCGGGCGCTGCGAACATGGAAGGCGACGCGGACGAGGAAGGCGAAGAGGAGGAGGGTGACGAGGAAGACGAGGCCGCCGTGAAGGCGACGGCCCCGGCCCGCGCCCCGGCGAAGAAGGCCGCCTCTGGCGGTCGTCGTCGTTAGGCCTGCCCGAAGGATCGGTCACCGCGACGCGGGTCGAGCGAGGACGCGCCGTCCGGGGTCGCCCCGTAGCACGTGAGGCCGGGGGTCGTTGCGAGGGAGGCAGCGACCCCCGTTCCCGGTCGCCTGACCTTGCATCGATTTTCCTGGGGAGACGGGCGTTGAATGACCCATCGCGCCATTCACACACGGACGACCTGCTTCGCGTCGCCAGGTGAATGGCCGCGCTTTCCCTGCTCAACGTCGAAGGCGCCGCCGATGCCCCCTCCCTCCAGGTTTCGCGACGAGCCGATCGGGCCTCGGACCGTCCACCTCTGCGTCGACATGCAGCGGCTCTTTGCGGGCGACACCGAGTGGGCCTACCCGTGGATGCCTCGCGTCATTCCACACGTCGCCGCGATCTGTGAACAGCATGCGGATCGGACGATCTTCACGCGTTTCATTCCAGCGGCCGCTCCAGGGGAAGGTGCCGGGATCTGGGCACGCTACTACGAACGGTGGGCGAACATGACGCTCGAGCGCGTGGGCCCCGACATGATCGAACTCGTGCCGGAACTTCAGCGCTTCCTCCCCCCTGCCCGGATGATCGACAAGGGCGTCTACTCACCATGGCTCGGATCGGATCTGCGATCCCACCTCAGCGCGGCGGGCGCTGACACCGTCGTGGTCACGGGCGGGGAAACCGACGTCTGCGTCCTCGCCAGCGTCCTCGGGGCCGTCGACTGGGGCTACCGAACGATCGTCGTGACCGACGCCTTGTGCAGCTCGGCGGACGAAGGCCACGACGCCCTGCTCTTTCTCTTCACGACCCGGTACGGCCAGCAGATCGAGACAATGACGACCGGGGAGCTCCTCGAACGCTGGCAAAGGACGGGCTGAGTCGCCGCAGCTTGTCACCGACACGGGGCTCCGGCCTTCGCCGGAGCGACGACCACCCTGCCCGCCTGCCCGTCTGCCCGTCTGCCCGTCCGCCCGTCTGCCCGCCTGTACCTGAGCCACTCCTCCCGTTAGACTCCGCCTTCCGCACGACTGGAGACGTGGCCGAGAGGCTGAAGGCGGCGGTTTGCTAAACCGTTATAGGGCCTTAAAGCCCTATCGAGGGTTCGAATCCCTCCGTCTCCGCTAAGCGGCATGCGGTTGGCGGGAACGGCACTTCGGTGCCCACACGCCGACCCCCTGCCGTTTCGCCTTATGCCCCCAGCCGTCCCTCGACTCCGCTTCGCCCCCTCCCCGACCGGGTACCTCCACGTCGGTGGGGCGCGCACGGCGCTCTTCAACTGGCTGTTCGCCCGCAAGGTCGGCGGCACGTTCCTGCTCCGCATCGAGGACACGGACAAGGCCCGCAGCACAGACGACAGCACCCGGGCCATCTTCGAAGGCCTCCGGTGGCTCGGCCTGGACTGGGACGAGGAGGTCACCTTCCAGGGCGCCAACCTCGAGCGGCACCGGCGCGACGCGTACCGGCTCCTCGAGAGCGGCCACGCCTACCGCGACTTCACCACGGCCGAGCAGCTCGATGCCATGCGGAAGGACGCCGAGGCTCGGGAACAGGTCTTTACCTTCGACCGAAAAGTTGCCGAGCTCCCGCAGGCCGAGATCGACGCCCGGGTCGCACGCGGCGAGCCATTCACGATCCGCTTCCGCGTGCCCGGGGGATCGACGTCGTGGGACGACTTGGTCCACGGGATCATCACGTTCCCCAACAAGGACATCGACGACTTCATCATCCTGCGCTCGGACGGCACGCCGATCTACAACCACGCCGTCGTCTCCGACGACATCGCGATGGGCATCACCCTCGTGATGCGCGGCGATGACCACATCTCCAACACGCCGAAGCAGGTCCTGCTCTACCAGGCGTTAGGCGCGCCGCTCCCGCGCTTCGCCCACCTGCCCATGATCCACGGCACGGACGGGAAGAAGCTCTCCAAGCGCAAGGGCGCGGTCGCGGTCGGCGACTACCAGCACGAAGGCATCCTTCCCTCGGCGATGCGCAACTTCCTGGCGCTCCTCGGCTGGTCGCCGGGGGGCGACATCGAGGTGATGACGCAGGAGGAGCTCATCCAGCGCTTCTCCGAGGAGGGGCTGCTCAAGAAGGCTGCAGTGTTCGACCTCAAGAAGCTCGAGTGGATGAACGGCCAGCACATGACGACGCTGCCGATCGCCGATCTGGAAGCCTACCTGCGCCCCTTCCTCGTCGAGGCCGGCCTCGCCAGCGACGCCGAACTGGCCGCGCGGCACGACTGGTGGCTCAGGCTCCTCGAGCTGCTTCGCGTACGCGTGCGCACGGTAACGGAGCTGGTGCGCCTCGCCCGCCCGTACTTCGAGGAGACATTGACCTTCGACGAGGCCGCGGTCGCGAAGCACTGGAAGGACGCGCCCGCCACGGCAACGCTCCTCGAGGCCGTCGCGACGTCGATCGAGGACGTGGAGTGGACGGCCGAGGCCATGGAGCCCGCCCTGCGCACGCTCGCCGAGTCGATGGGCGTCGGCTCCGGAAAGCTCTTCCAGCCGCTGCGTGTCGCACTCACCGGCCTCGCCGAGAGCCCCGGCATCTTCGATGTGCTCGTCGTGCTCGGCCGCGATCGCTCGTTAGGTCGGATCCGTTCGGCCGCCTCGCATCTCCGCCGGGCGCAATGAATGAGTGATCCGCTCACCCCGATCGAGCGGAAGGTCTACCACTACCTGCTCGATTTCCTCGCCGAACACACGTACCAGCCCAGCGTGCGCGAGATCGGACGCCGGCTGCGCATCAGGTCAACCAAGACGGTCGCCGAGTTGCTGCAGTCCCTCGCCGACAAGGGCTACCTCGAGCGCGAGCATGGCCGGTCGCGCGGCGTGAAGATCGTGGGGGCCTCGAGTCCGGGCGGAGTGCAACCGGTGCCGCTTTACGCGCGCGTGAACCCGGTGCAGCCCTACCTCACGAGCGAAAATCGCGAGCGCTTCGTGCAGCTGGACCGCACGCTGCTGCCCACTGATGATGCCTACCTGCTGCGCGCCGTCGGCAATGACCTTGCCCATCGCGGGGTGCTGCCGGGGGATTGGGTCCTCGTGAGCCCCTCCACGCGCGCCCGCGACGGCGACATGGTCGCTGCCCGCATCGGCTCGCACGTCGTGGTGCGCATCGTGTCGCACCTGGGCGCGGTGCTCGCACTCTCGACGGCAACCGAGGGAGAGCCGGAACGATTCCTCGGCCCCAGCGATGATTTTGCGGTGCTGGGCGTGGTCGTAGGAGTGGTGAGAGGCGGTGATCGTGATTCGTGATTCGGGATTGGGCGTCAATCGTGGTGAGCGGTTGCGAATCACGCCGAACCACGAATCCCGAATCCCGCATCACGCTCAGCTAATGACTTTCACCTCAGCCTTCTTTTTCTTGTCCGCCTCCCGCTTCTCGCGCTCCTTGCGTTCGCGGATCTGCTTCACCGCGCGGCGGAACTCCTCCTCGTTCATCGCCTGCTGTGACTGGGCGATGATCTCCGTGCGCATGTCGTCGAGGCGCTTCTGGCGGTCGTATGCAATCGGGTTGGCCTGCTGGTTCATCGGCAACAGGCCCAGCAGCGCGGTCGGGATCGAGACCTTGCCGAGGCGGATGAATTGCTTGTCGATGCCGTACTTCTTGCCGTCCTTCGTCGTGTAGGTCCAGTCGCCCTTCTCGAACTTGTTCGGCTGGTACGTGTTGTTGGCGACGGAATCGCGGTATCGGTAGATGAGCGCCGTGACCGCGCTGTCGAGCTTCGCCTCACCTTCGAGTGCGGCGGCGGCGATGGCCGGCGACTCGATCCAGATCCGCGGCTCGGTATAGGAGGGCTGCACGCCCTTCGCCGGGCCCATCCCTGTGATCAGCGGACCGCTCGTGGGCCCCAGGACGCGGCTCGCCGTCGGGACGGGAGGGAGTGCCGT
>JACMLI010000548.1 GCA_014379705.1 Gemmatimonadaceae bacterium | reverse complement strand
CCGGTGACAGCGTTCGTGGACTTCCACGTCGTCCCCATGACCAGCGACACGGTCTTGCGGAACCACACCGTGGTCGTCGCCGAGGGCCGGATCGTCTCCCTGGGGCCCGCACGGAACGCGCTGATTCCCGCAAACGCCACACGCGTCGATGGGGGTGGGTCGCGATACCTGCTCCCGGCGCTCGCCGACATGCACACGCACAGCATCGACGCGCGAGAGCTCGCGCTTTACGCGTCGCATGGCGTGCTCACCATCCTCAACATGGGATGGAGCCCGGACTCGTTCGTCGCCAGGGAGCGCCACCGCTTTGGCTCCGGTAAACTCTTCGGGCCCGTGGTCTTCGAGGGGCGCCGAATGAACCAGCCTTTCGGCAACACGTCGGGCGTCGCCACCATCGCCCAGGCGCAGGACACGGTGCGTTACGCAAAGGCCCTCGGCTACGAATTCATCAAGGCCTATTCGTTCCTGAGCGACACCGTGTATGACGCCATCATGCATGAGTCGGCGCGCGTTGGCATCACTGTGGTAGGGCACCAGACCAACAGCGTGGACCTCGCACGCGGCCTCAAGGCGGGGCTCCGCATGATCGCGCACGCCGAGGAGTTGCGGGCGACCATCGGGGTGCCATTGACCGAGGCGGGGGCGGATTCCACGGTGCGACTGTTCAAGGAGTCCGGCGCCTGGCTCACGCCGACGCTTTCCACCTTTGAGGCCATCACCAACACGTGGGGCAGTCCCACGCAGCTCGAGGCCTACATCCTCGATGCAGCGATGGCGCGCCTGCCGGCGTCGACCATCGCGCGCTGGCGCGGCAATGGGTACCATCGGCAGACGGGGTCCGTGGCCGATCGCAATGCGGCGTACGTGGAGATCACGCGGCGATTGCATCACGCCGGTGTGCCGATGCTCGCAGGCACGGATGGTCCGGGCATCCCGGGCATGCTCCCCGGCGTCGCCATTCACGATGAGCTGCGGTTGCTGCAGTCGGTCGGGATGAGCCGGTACGAGGCGCTCGCGACGGCGACGTCCAATCCAGGCCGGTTCATCGCGCATTACGCGGCGGGCAGGCTCCCGTTCGGGACCGTGAGCATGGGAGCGCGTGGAGACCTGATCGTGACGTCCGCGAACCCACTGCAGGACCTCGAGACGCTGCGCGAGCCCGAGCTGGTGGTTCGACTCGGCCGAGTGTTCACGCGCGCGCAGCGCGATTCCATTCGGCGCGCAATCCAATGACGAGGTGGACGACGAGCTTTCTGGGGGTCAGCGGCCGACTGGAACTGCGCTACCTGTCCCCGAAAACGCCATCCTCCAGGTCGGTGATGATGTCGAGCATTCCGGCGGCTTCCCACGCCTGATTCCGCCTCGACGTTCCGAAGGGTAGGAGCACTCCGGCTCGAGTCCGCTGCTCGATCGCCTGATACACCTGAGAGCGCGCCCGCCCCGTCGCGGTTGCGGCCACCGCCGCGGTGATCATCGGAAGCGCCGGCAGGTGTCGATGATGGCCCAAGCGGCGGCGTCGGACCGAAGAGCTGCGGACTTCGTGACCTGCTCTCGCCGCCTTGGCCAGCGACCGAGCGACTCGAGTATCCCACGGGAGATTCCGTACGCTGGCGCGTGATCAATGCGTCGGGCGCGTCCGGCCCAGCTGACGGTCGTGCCGATTCATGCGTTGGGTAGAAATAGCCTGTCGCTTGGGGTCCAGGCTCAACGACCTTGGGCCCTGACGAAGCCGCCCCGCTGAGTTAGCCTGCTGCGGTGTCGAAATGGCGCCACCCAGTTCGACGCAGGTATGCGGCTAGATTGTCGCCCCCCCGACCCCTCGACCCCTCGACCCAATGCTCCGCGTCAACTGCTTCACCCTCTCCCTCGACGGCTACGGTGCCGGGCCGCGTCAGGACCTCGAGCATCCGCTCGGCGTCGGTGGTGAGGAACTGCACAAATGGTTCTTCCCGCCCGGCGGCAAGCGCCACGATGTCGATGAGGACTTCGTCAACCGCGGCATGGACAACCTCGGCGCGTGGATCATGGGGCGGAACATGTTCGGCCCGATCCGTGACGAGTGGCCGAATGAGCAATGGCAAGGCTGGTGGGGAGAGAATCCGCCGTATCACTGCCCGGTCTTCGTGCTCACGCATCACGCGCGCGCATCCTTTGAGATGAACGGAGGGACGACATTCCATTTCGTGACCGATGGCATTCACGCGGCCTTGGATCGCGCGCGCGAGGCAGCGGGCAGCCGCGACATCCGGCTCGGCGGCGGCACGTCGACGATCCGGCAGTACCTCAACGAAGGGCTCATCGACGAACTGCACCTCGCGATTGCCCCGGTGCTCCTCGGCACTGGCGAGCATCTCCTCGCGGGCATCGACATGGGAGCGCTGGGCTATCGCGTCACGGAGCACACTCCGTCGCCGAGCGCCACGCACTTGGTGCTGGGGAGGAGGTGACCGGACGCGAGTTGGTTTCGACGAAAGGGAGCGCCGCGCGCTTCTCGACACGCTCGATGAGATCGCAATACCGGTGATTGCCGCGCCATTCCGGCGGGCGTTGCCCGACCTCGTGCGGCACTTTCCCATCGGGCGGCTGCGACGAGCCTTCAATGTTGTCACGCGTGGCAGCTGGTCGAGCGATTGCGACAGGACAACTCTCAAGGCGTTACGGTGACTTCGGCAGAGTCGTTCAAAGGACACTGGGTCCCCAATCCGCGCTCGCTTTCGCTCGCTTGTCCGGGATGACAAACGGGGGGGCCGCGCCCAGCCCGGATGAGAGACGTGACGCTCGCTTGTGGGAGATGACTGCGGTATCGTAGCAGCAGCAGCCTCCGACTCAGCCCTTCGCCATGCAAGTCTCCCCCGTCATCTCCGACGTTGCGCACAGCATCCAGCTCGCGGTCGCGCCGGT
>JACMLI010000547.1 GCA_014379705.1 Gemmatimonadaceae bacterium | reverse complement strand
GCGGCGTGCGAAGTTGTAGAACTCGACTCCCTGGTGCCAGTCGACCGTGCCATCGGCGTCGCCGAACATCACGAGCACCGGGCGCTTGATGTTCTGCACGAAGGCCGCGGGAGAATTGCGGACGTGCCCCTCGAAGTCCTCCCACGGAGGCTTGGCCATGCGCGCCTGTCCCGTCTCCCAATGATCAAACTCCGGCATGCCGGGCGTCCAGTGAAACGCGCCGGCAAAGGAGAGGAAGTTCGTGATTGGCGCGCCGGCGATCGTCGTGGCGAAGAGCGTCGTCTGCGTCGGGGTGTACGCGGCCTCGTACCCGCCCCATGAGTGGCCCACGAGCCCAACGCGCGCCGAGTCGACGAGCCCCTTCGCGATGACCGAACGCACGGCGGGGATCACCGCCTCGAGGTACGAGCGCCCCGGGTCACCGGGACGGAACACGACGTCGGGCGTGAACACGAAGTAGCCCTGCTGCGTCCACACCGTGCGATTGTAGTACGTGCGTTCCGACGGGGGCACGTAGTTGTGCATCGCCCCGGACATGAGCTCGTATGTGTTCACGATCATCGGGTACTTCTTCAACGGATCGTGGTTCGCCGGGTAGTACAGCGCGCCCTGTAATACCTGGCCCGAGTCGGTCCTGAACTCCACCAGCTCGGCACGCCCCCAGGCGTGGTTGCCCTGGAAGGTGTTGAGGTTGCTCACGCGCCTGGGCGACGCGTTGTCGCCGCCCACGACATGCCAGTTGGGCGATTCGTCGAAGCGCTCGCGCACCCACGCGACGGTGGTGGCGCTGTCGGCCCGCAACATGCGACCGTGCGCCGCGGCGCCCGTGACGAGGGGCTGCAGCGGCTGCCCGACGACGAGGCGCGCAAAGCCCGTCTCCTTGCTCCATTCGCCATTCACCTGCAGGTACACCGGACGCGTCATGTCCAGCGGTCCTCGCTGGTCGAAGGGCTCGAGGCGCACAATGCGGTGGACGCGGCGACCCGTCGCACCAGTCGTCAGGCGCTCCGCGCGCGAGCCATCGGCGGCGAGGCGCCACACATCATATCGGTCGTAGGCGAGGAACCAGCGACCATCCGCCGTCCAGCCGGCGTTGCCGTAGGGACCGCGCTCCACGGCAGGGTGGTCGTCCTCCCGGTCGGTGAAGTTGGTCGACGCGCGCTGCGAGATACTCGTGGTTGCACCGGTGCCCGCATCGGTCACCCACCACTGTCCTTCCTTGAAAGCGGCGACGCGACGCCCGTCGGGGCTCAACGTCGCGCCAAAGCGGCTGCCTTCGAGCACGCGGCGACGCTGGCCCGTGATGAGGTCGATCGCGTCAATGTCGCGCTGCGGCCGTCCGAACATCTGGCCGAAGGCATAGCGCTCCGCGTTCGTCTCGATGGCGACGGTCGCACTGTCGGCCGCGGTCACCTGCTCGGTGAGCGTGCTCCCGACCTGCACGACCTTCTGGTCATCGAGCCACCACACGGTGTAGAACGTGCGGCGCTGGTCGGCCTGCTCCTGCGCCTTCTGCATCGGGATCGGGCGCACGTCGCGCGCGTGCCAGACCTGCACGTCGGAGACCTTGTCCTTGCTGCCGCTGGTGTCGGGGGCGGCAGTGCGTGGACGCAGCCCGACCACGAGCCCGCGGCCATCACGCCTCCATTCCGGTACGCGCTGCTCCGCCACGCGCAGCGTAGACGGCACGCCGCTCGCGGTCGCCGGATCGAGCGTGAAGCTTTTCTCGGTTGGTGTGCCCAGGGCGCGCCAGGCGAGGACGACGTGCGTGCTGTCCTGGTAGCCCCGCGTGGGTTGTGAACGCAGGGCGGCGAGGTCGGCCGCGCCCCTTCGCCACGCGAGGCCGCGATACCGATCGGCGGACGACGCCAGCGTCCGGAGCTGTCCCGTCGCGGCGTTGAGCACCTGCACGCCGTTGCCGGCATTCCCGTCGGTCTCGAGGGCCATGGCGAGCATCGCCCCGCGATCCGACCATACGAAGGTGGCGATGTTGCCGAATGTTTGTGTCGCCCCGGTCGCCAGGTCGCGGACCAGCACGTCGGCCGCATCGCGCTTCGCGGCGTCGGGAGGCACGAGGCGGACGGCGAGGTGGCGCGCATCGGCGCTGAAGCGATGCGAGACGGACTGTGCGATCGTCGTGCGTGTTCCCGTCGCCAGTTCGACCAGACCGGTCGACGAGCGCACCGGTTTTCTGTCCTTCTCGAGCCGTTCGCGCTCTGCGGGGCTCACCGTGATCGTATACGCCAGCCATTGCGAGTTCGCCGCAAACACCGGCGCCGAGGCGTTCGGCAGCACGATCGCCGAGTCACGATCGAGGCGCCGCAGGCGCACCTCCGTGTTCTCGTCGACGCGGGCCACGGTGTAGGCGAGCCACCGACCGTCTGGTGAGAGGGAAGCGGCACCGAGCGTCTCCCATTTGCCGTAGTCAGCGGGAGTGAGCGTCGGCCGACCCTGAGCGCCAGCCGCGGCGGGGATGGTCCAGGCGAGCATCGGAATGAGCAGGTAACTACG
>JACMLI010000546.1 GCA_014379705.1 Gemmatimonadaceae bacterium | reverse complement strand
GTCCCGCGGGGGGTGCACGGTTACTCGACGGGAACGGCCCAGGCGGTCCTCGACCACGCGCAGCCAGGGGCGCGCCTCGTGTTCTCGTGCGGGTGGCACATCACGCGTGACGGCCAGGACGTGTATTCGTGGAAGCTCAAGGCGATCGTAAAGGTCTTCGGTTCGCTCGCTCGTCTCGCCCGCTTCGCCGAGCTCGACGACCAAGTGGAGGCGTGCCGACGGGTCTTCAACAGCGAAACGCGGTGGACCGTCGTGCGCGGGAGCGACCTCGAGGAGGGCGACAGCCAGGGCCTGCCCGTGTGGAGCCGTCACGTGGGCGACCCCATCCTCGAGAGCAACATCACGCGCCGCGTGGATTTTGCCCTGTTCATGGTGGAGGCTCTCGAGAACGACGACCTTGTTCACGAGGCCCCGGCGATTGTCGGCTGCAAGGCACCATCTGCGCTCGCGTACGCGACCGTCGGATGAACTCGACGAACTTGTTCTCTCACGACTCCCGGGTCGTAGACCCCCGGGCCTAACAACCGGAGGTGTCCGATGCCAGAAGCCGGCCCACGGGGTAGAGTGCCCGTTCCGGAATGTCCGATCGAGCGCACATGGGGTCTCTAGACGAGCGCCTTTCTGCCGTACTTCGTGAGATTGCAGCGCTGCCGCAATTTGCTGCCATAGCGCATCCCAGCGTGGCCATGCGCAGTCCCGCGGGGGACACTCCGCTGCACGTGGCGGCGCTTCGCGGCGACCGGGAGGCGGTTCGAGCACTGCTGGAAGGCGGGGCCGATCCCAATGCGGCGGGAGAGCATGGCGACACTCCGTTGCACGTGGCTTTGGAGAAGAAGTATGTCCAGGTCGCACGCATCCTGATTGCGGCGGGAGGCTCCCTCGATGCAAAGAACGGAGCCGGCGTGACGGCGCGGGAATTGATCAGGGACCTGCCACTATGGGAGGGCGCGAATTGAGTCCGAACGAAATGGGCATGCTCCAATCCGTCGCCCTGGCGTCGCTGCTGGCGTGGGCGAGCGGCTTGCGCCTCTACCTGGTGATCTTCGCGGTCGGCATGGCCGGCTATTTCGGTTACTACGACCTGCCCAAGGGCCTCGACGTGTTGAAGCATCCCTGGGTCATCGGCACCGCAGGCTTCATGCTCGCCATGGAGTTCGTCGCCGACAAGGTGCCGGCTGTCGACTCGGCCTGGGATGCGATCCACACCTTCATCCGCATCCCCGCCGGCGCGCTTCTGGCGGCCGGTGCCACCGGGGATTCGCTCACCGCGATGACGGTGGCCGCGGGGCTCCTCGGGGGCACGATCACCGCGGGAACCCACTTCACCAAGGCGGGCGGGCGGGCCGTGATCAATACGTCGCCGGAGCCCTTCTCCAATTGGGCCGCCTCGTTCACCGAGGACGCGCTGGTCCTGACCGGCATCTGGCTCGCGCTCACGAACCCGCTGGTGTTCCTCCTGCTGATGGTGCTCTTCCTGCTGCTGCTGGTCTGGATCATCCCCAAGGTCTGGCGGGGCATCCAAATGGTGGTCGAGAGGGTGAGCGGAAGAACCCGCTCCGTCCCAACCTGAATAAAAGGGTCAGACTCCTTCATTCGCTCAATGAAGGTGTCTGACCCTTTTATTGGTTAGATCGGGATCCAGCCTTCGTGGATGCCGTGGCAGGCGACGGCGGAGCCTTCGAAGGGCAGCAATTCGGGGCGGTCGACCCGGCACTTCTCGCGCACGAAGGGGCAGCGCGGATTGAAGGCGCAACCCGTGGGCGGTGCGAGCGGGTTGGGCACCTCGCCTGCGACCGGCGTGCGCGCCTTGCCGGACATCGTGATGTCGGGAATCGCGCTCTGCAACATCCGCGTGTACGGGTGCAGGGGCCGGTCGAACAGCACGCGGGTGTCGGCGATCTCCACGATCCGGCCCAGGTACATCACCCCCACGCGGGTCGAGATGTGCGAGACCACCGCGAGGTTGTGCGAGATGAACAGGTAGGTGAGGCCGTGCTCGCGCTGCAGGTCCTTCATGAGGTTCAGGATCTGCGCCTGCACCGAGACGTCGAGCGCGC
>JACMLI010000071.1 GCA_014379705.1 Gemmatimonadaceae bacterium | reverse complement strand
GCACCTCGTGGCCGCGCACCTTCGTCGGGTACGTCCAGTCGAGCCGATACTCGGGCGAGCGAACGACACCCACGCGGCCGTCCGGCGTCACGACCCATGCCTCGGCCGGACTGAACGGGTTCGCGAAGTTCATGGTCACCTGCTTGCCCGGCGGGCCGAGCGTGGCCCGGTCCCCGCCCTGCGGTCGCTTGAGCAGGCCAACCGTGTCAAACCTTGACGTGCGCCGAGCGAACCGCAGGATCGGAATGGAATCGGGGAGGTTTTCATCGTCGGTGGGCACGCCGATGAAGTAGAGACGCCCCATCGCGTCGGCGAAGCGCGGCGCCTGGAGGTTCGTGGGCATCGGGCGCCCATCGTCGGCGGTGAGCGGCGCGGCCCGCCCCTTGGCTCCCGGCGCATCGACAAAGAAGAGCCGGGCGTTCCGCCCATCCCACACCGCCGTGGTGTCGCCGGGAAGACCCAGGAGGCTCGCCGGTTGGGCGATCTCGCCCGGTCCCGCGCCTTCGCGCCCGATGCGCTCACTCGTGCGGCGGGCGAAGTCCACGAGGAGCACGGCGCGTTCACGCCGGTCGACGACCACGAGTCGTCCGTCGGAAAGTTCGCGAACACCACTCACGCTCGAGAACACCGTCGGATGTTCGGCGTCAGGCGCGGCGATGGCGCGCGTGGCTTGGGCAATGCAGGGACGCGCCAGGAGCGCCCCCGTGAGAAGGAGAATCCGTTTCATGTCAAATTGTCGAGGGAGTGAAGGGCGTTAGGCGGCGTTCAGCGAGGCGCGGGACTGGCCTGGCGCAGGCGGACCGCGTGTTCACCGATCCGGATGACGAGTGCTCCCGTGGAGTCGCGGCTCACGACGGGCGCAGCGGGGCTCAGCACCTCCACGCCGACCCCGGCGATCGCTCCCTCGTACTTGAGGGGGAGGGACTCGGTGCCGACCTTGCGCAGACGGTCGGCCTGCTTGCGCAGGTGGACTGTGTAGCGTCCGCGAGCGCCGTGCATCTCGAACACGAGCTCGGCGTCGACCGGCGTGTTGAGGAGCGCCTCGCGCATGCGCCGGGGATCGGTGATGGTGCGGTTCACCGTGACGATCGTGTCCCCGACCCGCATGAGGCGTTCGGCAGGCCCACCGGGCGCCAGGGCCCGCACGATGAGGGGACCGAGTGCACCTGACCGATCGCTCGCTCCATCGCAGCCGCTGCAACTGAGGGCCAGGCCGAGGCGGCCGCTGGTGGCCTGGGCCGGTCGCGTTGGGGACGCTGGAGTTCCCTGCCCCTGCGCAGGGATGGCGACGGTGAGAAGGGCGACGCTGACCACCGCCCGGTGCCAGCGCAGTGCAACATGCATTATCTGGTTTGTCATGTCAGTACCATTGTACCGGCTCGCCCGGCGTTGAGGTGGCGATGTCGGCGGCTGCCGCGACCATCGGCGCGACGTCCGTCGGGCCCTTGCGCATCATGCTCAGTGCCGCTGCACCAGTCCCGACCCCGGCGAGGAACCACGCGGCGGCGATAAGCATGCGGGCAGGACGGGGGGCTGGCCTGGTGACGCCGTGCGTCCTCAGCTCACCAAGCACGCGGTCCGCATATCCCTCGCTGGGCGCCATCGTGCGCGACAGCTGCGAAAGTGCGGCGTCGAGGTCCGGATCGTCGGGCTCCCGGTCATGTGGATTCATGCGGTCTCCTCCGTGGGACTGGCCCTTCGCGGCCTCTCGTGCGCCAGCAGGGCTCGTAGTTTGCGACGGGCATGGAACAGGTGCGCCTTGGACGTACCGACAGCAATCGAGAGCTCCTCGCCGATTTCCGCGTGCGTCCATCCTTCGATGTCGTGCAGGACCACGACGCTTCGTGCATGCGGGGACAGGCGGGTGAGCGCGTGTTCGATGTCGGTCGTGAGTTCGCGGTCGATCGGCGGCGTGGCGACCGTCCGCGCTTCGTCGAGGGAGAGCAACGGCGCCCGGTTGTGGCGTCGCAGGTAGTCGAGGGCACAACGCAGCGCGATCCGCGTCATCCAGGTGGGGAACGCCGCTTCGCCGCGATACTGGGGAATGGCGGCGAGCCCGCGCACCCAGCCCTCCTGCAGCACGTCTTCAGCGTCGCCGGAGTGTTCCCCCAGCACGCGAGCCACCGTGCGCAGGAGGCGCGGAGAGTGGCGCTCAATGAGCTCCCGCGCCGCCGCCTCGGAGCGACCTTGGCGGAACGCGTCGATCACCTCGATGTCGTCAGCCTGCGCGAAAGGTCGGTGGATGGGCACCCTCAATGGACGTCGACACCGCCCCGAATGGTTTATGGTGGGGTCAGATTCGAATTTCATCGAAGAAGGTCGAGACGACACTCAACATGGTGAAATTCGAGACTGACCCCCTGACTGGTGACTGGTTACAGGGCTGGGTACTGGGACTGGCGTACTGGTTTCTGCTTACTGGAACTGGTGAACTGGGTACTCGACTGGTGCTGGACTGGGACTGGGATGGAGTCTGACCCCACTTCCTATCTGGCGCACGGCCGCCGGGGCGTGGCAGGTTTGAGTGCCGAGGCTCCCCCCTCGCTCGACAATCTCATCCGGAAGGTGCGGCCATGAGTGTGCCCACGGGAAGCGCGCGTCGCACTACCGACGCCGATGTCGACGCCCTGCGAAAGGCGCTGCGCGGTCCGTTGATCGACGCGTCACACGCGGACTACGACGCGGCACGTCGGGTCTGGAACGGGAATATCGATCGGCGCCCGCAGCTGATCGCCCGGTGCACGTGCATCGAGGACGTACAAGCGGCGGTGAACTTTGCTCGTCACACGGGCATTCACCTGTCGGTTCGCGGTGGGGGCCACAGCGCGCCGGGCTACGGCACCAATGACGACGGGCTGGTGATCGATCTCAGCCCGATGAAGGACATCACCGTGGACAAGGCCAACGAGACCGTGAAGGCGGAGGGTGGTGTGCTCTGGGGCGAGCTCGACGCGGCGACGCAAGCGTTCGGCCTTGCCACGACTGGGGGCACCGTTTCGAACACCGGCATCGGCGGCCTCGCGCTGGGTGGTGGCCTCGGCTGGTTGATGGGCAAGCACGGACTCGTCATCGACAACCTGCTGGCCGCCGATGTCGTGACGGCGAATGGGGATCGTCACCACGCCAGTGTCACGGAGAATCCTGACCTCTTCTGGGCGATTCGCGGGGGTGGGGGCAACTTCGGCGTGGTGACGTCGTTCGAGTTCCAGTTGCATCCGGTGTCCACCGTCCTCGGAGGGATGGTGCTCTATCCCCTCGACCAGGCCGGCGACGTGCTCCGCTTCTATCGCGACTTCTGCCTCACGCTGCCTGACGAGGCCACCTGCTTCGCGGCACTGCTCACCGCACCGATGGGCATGCCGGTCGCGGCACTGCTCGTCGGATACAATGGGCCGATCGAGGAGGGCGAGGCCATCTTTGCCCCGGCACGTGCCTTTGGAACGCCGCTCGCGGACCTGGTGGCGCCGATGCCGTACGTCGCCAGGCAAAGCCTGCTTGACGCGCCGAACGCGCAGCATGGCTTGCATCGCTACTGGCGTTCGGCATTCGCCGAGCGCGTGTCGGACGCCATGATCGACGCATTCATCGAAGGCGCCGGTCGGTTCACGTCGCCGCTGAGTGCGATCGTGTTCTTCCTGATGCACGGCAAGGCTGCCCGTCGCGACCCGGAAGAAACTGCATTCTCCGCGCGTCGCGTGATGTGGGACGTGGACGTGATTGGGCAGTGGGAAGACGGCACCACGTCGGCGGAGCATATCGCGTGGGTGCGCGATGTGTGGGCGAAGGCCGCACCCCACATGCTCGACACGATCTACCTCAATCACGTGGCGTCGGACGACAAGCCGGAAACGATCAGGGCGTCGTTCGGGAGCAACTACAAACGGCTTCGCGAGATCAAGGCGCAGTACGACCCTGCCAACATGTTCCAGCACAACGCGAACATCCCCCCGGCTTCAGCCTGAGGCTACAGACGCGAATCGTCACTCCTGCGAGAGTACGAGACTGATCGTCCCTCCGCGCGCGCCCCTCGTCACCGGGGGACGCGCTGTTCGGCGGTGAACCGCCATCGTTCGGCGCTCGCCGTACAGGCACGATCACCCTTCAGCACGCCCCCCGATGAAGCGCTCCGCGCTCCTCGCCCTTGCCGCCGCCGCGTGCAGCGGACCCCCGCCGGAGCAATACGGCTTCGTCACCCTCCTTGGAAACGACACGATCTCGGTTGAGCGCGTGTCGAAGTCGCCCAGGCGCATGGTGACGGATGGTGTCGACCGCTTTCCATTCGTCAGGCAGCGGCACACGGAGTTCGACCTCGCCCCTGATGGCAAGATCCGTCGCATGGTGATGGAGGTGCGCACGCCCAATGGCCCGACGCCGCGGGAGCGCGGGCGGACGGTGACGGCCAACTTCACCAACGATTCGGTGCGTATTTCCATCCGCGACAGTGCGGGCGTCCGTGACTCCGCGTTCGCCACTGGAGGAGCGCTCACCGTGCCGCATGTCTCGATGATGTACAGCGTCATCGACCTGGAGATCGCGTCGTCGCTCGCGTCGGGCGTGGCCGCAGGCGTGAAGGCCGGTGACAGTCTGCGCTTCCGGCAGTTCTACCCCGATCGCGACGTGGGACCGAGCTTCACGCTGCACCAGGGCTTTGTGCACCCTCGCCCCGACGGCAACGTGGAGCTGCGCCACGACTGGCTCTCGGGAACGGGGAAAGCCACGGTCGACAGCGCGGGTCGGATGCTGACCTACTCGGGCACCAGCACCACGTACAAGGTCGCGGTGACGCGCAGCACGACGGTGCCGGATATCGACAGCATCACCAGCCGGATGGTCGCTGCCGAGAAGGGGCGCGGGCTCAATCAGCTCAGCGTCCGCGAT
>JACMLI010000545.1 GCA_014379705.1 Gemmatimonadaceae bacterium | reverse complement strand
GAAGCGGCACCGAGCGTCTCCCATTTGCCGTAGTCAGCGGGAGTGAGCGTCGGCCGACCCTGAGCGCCAGCCGCGGCGGGGATGGTCCAGGCGAGCATCGGAATGAGCAGGTAACTACGCATGGGCTTCGAGGCGAAAGGCGTGCTGACGCAGTGCTTCGGGCTGAACGTGGCATCGCGGTAGGCCGGACGGAAGCGCGACGCGACGCGATCCAGGCGCTCCATGGTCATGCTACGACTCGCCCGGCGTGCAACACGGGTCCAACGCGCAGGGACGTCGTCGGGGGAGCGGACGTCACCGCAGGACCATCCGCACGATGGCCACGACGATTCGCGAGGCCGAACTGCAGCACAGCTGCGCACCACGCCCCACGACCATCACGACCCCCGAACGCACCGCGCGCGACCCTTCGCTCGAGGCGGGTCGCGCGTGCAGTTGGTGTCCGAGGGGGACACGAGGCGGTTTTCGATGGCAGATGGCAGGCAGCACGTCGGGCGTCGGCCGCGTCATCCGTCGCTGGGCACGGTGAATGAACGCGATATCTGATATCTGATGTCTGCCATCTGCGGTTACGAGATCGGCGCCTTCCCTCCTGCCACGCCGCGTACGAGACGGTACATGAACTCCAGCCCGTCGTAGAACCCCTTCACCGGGATCCGTTCGTTCATACCATGCGAGAACGTGTCGCCGTAGAAGAGCCCGGACACGCCGTAGGTCGGGATCTTCGACGACCGCAGGTACACGCCATCGGTGGCGCCGGTGCTCATGGTGGGGATCACGGGGACGTTGGGGAACATGTCCTTCGTGACACGTTCGATCTCACCCATCAGTTCCTTCGTGAGCGGCGACGGTGGCGAGTTTCGCGCTTCGTCCCCCATCACGACCTTCACCTTGGCCGGTGCGATCGCCTTCTCGAGCATGCCCATCACGTACTGCGGGGTCTCGTCAGGCAGGATGCGGCAGTTCACCTGCCCGCGGGCGCGCTGTGGGAGGGCGTTCTGCGCGTGCCCGCCGTCGAGCATCGTCGCTACGCACGTCGTCCGCAGCTGCGAGTTGAATCGCGGATCGCGTGAGACGCGCTCGACGGCCTTCGCGTCCTTCGGGTTCGCGACGACGCCCTTCATGGCCGCACCGAGTTCAGGTTCGACGGTCGTCGCGAGGCGGGAGAAATATGCGCTGGTAACTTCGTTGAGGTGCACCGGGAAATCGAACTCCCCGAGCTTCACCAGGGCCTTCGCCAGTTCGGTGATCGCGTTGTCGCGTACCGGGACCGAGCTGTGGCCTCCCGGGTTCGTCGCCTCGAGCGTGAACATCTGGAACTTCTTCTCGCTCGCCTGCACGTCGTGCGAGACATACTTGCCGCCGGGCCCGATGCGACCGCCACCCCCTTCGTTGAACGCGTACTCCACGTCGAAGAGCGCCGGGTGATTCTTGAGGATGTAGTCGACGCCGTTGTCGGGCCCGCCCTCTTCATCGGCCGTGAGTGCGACCACGATGTCACGATCGGGGACGAAGCCTTCCGACTTCATCCGGATGAGGTTCGTGAGCCCGATCGCGCCTTCGTCCTTGTCGTCGGCGACGCCGCGCCCATAAAAGGTGCCGTCCTTCTCGATGAACTCGTACGGCGGAAGCGTCCAGTCTTCCGGGCGCGCCTCTACAACATCGATGTGGGAGAGGAGCAGGATCGGCTTGCGTGTCGTGCTGCGCCCACGCAACCGCGCCACCAGGTTCCCCTTCTTCGGCGCGTTCTCGATCACCACCACATCCGAGTCGGGGAAGCCATGGGCCTTGAGGCGCGCGGCCATGGCCTGCGCCGCCGCCAGGGTGCTGCCATTGCTTCCCTGCGTATTGATCTCGACCAGCTCCTTGAAGATGGAACGGGCCAGGGAGTCCCATTTCGTGCGAGCGCCTGCCTGCGCCCCGATGAAGGAGGGCACAAGCAGGGGAGCGAGGACGAGGGCGACGCGAAGGACACGCATGGGAAGGTCTGCTGAAGTGTTCCCCACGCTGGGGCACGGTGGCACGCGTGTCAACCGCACGGGCACGCGCGGGTAGTGGGGGCTGCGCGCTCAAGGTAGGTTGACAGACTCAGGCACCGCCGTGCGCTCGTGCCTCACCGGGCTTCACCCGTGCCCCGCCGATGGTCCTTCGTCGCGACGTCACAGTGCCTGCAGCACCCGCGCCTGCGAACGGCGGGGGGGATCTCGGATGACGGATCCCCGACGGCCGGCGGGTCGGATCACCCCGTTCCTGCAGCGGATCGTTGATGTCCGGCCGGAAGAGGTCCGCGCAATGTTGCTCGCGTGCGCGTATTTCTTCTGCGTCCTCTCGAGCTACTACATCATCCGGCCCCTCCGCGAGGAGATGGGCGTCGCCGGCGGCGTGCGCAACATCCCCTGGCTGTTCACCGGCACGCTGGTCGCGATGCTGGCGGTGCATCCGCCCTTTGCCGCGCTCGTGGCCCGGCTCCCGCGGCGTCGCTTCATCTCGTACGCGAACCGGTTCTTCATCGCGAACCTGGGCGTCTTCTTCGTCGTGCTTCACATGCTCGGGCCCGCGCAGACGGTGTGGGCCGGACGCGTCTTTTTTGTGTGGACCGCCGTCTTCAACCTGTTCGTCGTGTCGGTCTTCTGGTCGACCATGACCGACGTCTTCACCAGCGCCCAGGGCAAGCGGCTCTTCGGCTTCATCGGCTTTGGTGGCACCCTTGGCGGAATCGTCGGGTCGCTGGTCACCGCTTCACTCGCCGAGGTGATCGGGCCGGTGAACCTGCTGCTCGTGTCGATGGTGCTGCTCGAGCTGAGCACGCAGGCGGTGCTCGCGCTTGGGCGCCTGATGGGCGCGGCAGCGGACCGGCGGTCGGGGGACCACGACGCGGTCATCGGTGGAGGCACACTCGCCGGCGTGTCGCACGTACTCGCCTCGCCGTACCTGCTGGGGATCTGCGCCTACATGATCCTCTTCACGATCGGGTCGACGACGTTATACCTGCAGCAGGCCGAGATCGCGGACAAGTCGTTCACCGACGCAGGCGCACGCACCGCCTTCTTCGCGCAGATCGACCTCGCGGTGAACATCCTCACGCTCGCCACGCAGGTCTTCCTCACGGGGCGCATCGTCAAGCTCCTTGGCGTGGCGGTGACCCTCACGCTGCTGCCGGCCCTGTCGGTGATCGGCTTTGCCGCGCTGGGAGCGGTGCCCACGATCGCGGTCTTCGTCGTCTTCCAGGTGCTGCGACGTGCCGGCGAGTTCGCGGTCGCGCGCCCCGCCCGCGAGGTGCTCTACACGGTCCTGTCGCGCGAGGACAAGTACAAGGCCAAGAACTTCATCGACACGTTCGTCTATCGACTCGGCGACCAGATCGGGGCGTGGTCGACGGCCGGGTTCGCCGCGTTAGGCATGACGGCGGGTGCCGAGGCGCTGGTCGCGGCCCCGTTGTCGCTCGTCTGGCTCGGCGTGGGCCTGTGGCTGGGCCGTCAGCAGGAAGCGATGAGCCGCGCGCGCGGGGACGGCTAGAGAGCGAGCACAGGAGCGTTTCCACGCGTCCACGCGTCCACGCTTCACCTTACACGTTCACACGCTCACCTTCCCGAGGCTACTTCTTCCCGAGGATCGTTCCCCGGCATGTCGCCGCGCCGCACTGGCACGGATACCGACGCTTCGCCGCCGGCGTGTGCCGCTCCTCCAGGATGTAGGCGTAGTCGTACGCGAGTTCCTCCCCCGCCCTGATGTCGCGAATGCTCTCGATCCAGATGTGGCCATCCTCGATGACCGCGTCGCAGTTGGGATCGCACGAGTGGTTGATGAAGCGCGCGTTGTTCCCGCCCACGGCCGCATCGATCACGACATCGTCGTCGATGGCGAAGAGGAAGGTATGGTGCCTCTCCCCGGGCACGTCGGGATAGCGCGCTTCGGACTCCGCGGGGGTGAGACGCTCTCCGGCGTACTTCACGATGCGCACTCCCGACGGGATGTCGTGCACCGCAAATCCACCGAGCCCCTGGATCGGGGACGTCCGCACTTCAAACAGCGACATGTCCAACTACAGTCGGGCAGACGGGCGGACGGGCGGTCATCGATCGGCGTTCCTGCTACGCGCCGTACTTCACGCGAATCAACGTCGCCGGACCCGAGCCGACGCGGGTCACGATGAAGAAGTGGTGGTACTCCGTGTCCGCGACCGGCGGCGGTGGGGCGATGCCCAGCGCCTGGATGACGGCGGGCACCGTGTTGGAGTGGCCCACGTAGAGCGCGGTGCGCCCGGTGAATGCCTGAAGCTGTACCAGCACCGCGGCCGCGTGCTGCGCCTCGGTTCCCCCCGCACTCACGACGATCGGCGTGATCGCGAGGCGGGCCGCGGTGGGGGCAGCTGTCTGCTGCGTGCGCCTGAACTGCGTGTGCAGGATGCCCGCGACGTTGCTGCGCGCGAGGGACACCGCGAGGGACTCGGCGCGTGCCAGGCCGGTGGGGTTCAGGTCGGGATCAGCGCCCGCCGGGCGTTCGGCGTGCCTAACCAGTATCACCGTCGTGGTGGGCGTGACCCGCTGACAGGCGACGCCCGCCAGGAGCAGGAGCAGCAGCACCGCGTGGGCGCGAGGGCGCGGGGTCGTTCTCGGCATGGAGGGCGTGGGTTCGGGGCGTGGGTCAGAAGGTATTTCCCCTGACGGACCGCAACCAGCCTCCGGAGTGGAGGTTAGCTTTCCCGCGTTCCCTCCCTCCCCTCATGCGTCGACGTGCATACCTGCTCGCGCTCCTGACCGTCGGCCTCGCCTGTGATCGCGGGGAGGCGCCGGGCCGAGCCGCCGCTGGCTCCTTTCGTGGCGTCCTGCTCTCCCCTGCCCTCGAGAAGCCCGACGTCACCTTCACGGACTTCAACGGGGAGCCGTACAACCTCCGGTTGAAGACCGCGGGCAAGGTGGCCCTGCTCTTCTTCGGCTATTCGCATTGCCCCGACGTCTGCCCGTTGCACGCCGCGAACGTTGCCGCGGTGCTCAAGACGATGCCGTTCGAGGAACGCGGAAAGATCCAGTTCCTGTTCGTGACGACCGATCCCGAGCGCGACACACCCGCGCGGCTCAGGGAATGGTTAGGCGTGTTCGACCCCGGCTTCGTGGGACTCACCGCGCCCGCGGAGGCGCTCGCGCAGTTGCAGGTGTCGCTGGGCATGGCGCCCGCGCGCAAGGAGATCGTCCCCGGGCGCGACTCCGCGGACTACCTGGTGGGTCATGGGGCGCAGGTCCTCGCGTTCGGGCTCGACAACTTTGCCCGCGTCGAATACCCGTTTGGCATCCGGCAGGAAGACTGGGCGAAGGACCTGCCGCGCCTTGCGCGAGGGGAGGTGCCGTCGGTCGGCAATGAGGGTGCGCCGAACCGGATGCCCGACGCCGGACCAGCCAGTGTCCCGGCCGCGCCTCGCATCGAGGTGCGGGTCGCACTGATGGCCGCGCCGGTGACGACGACGGAGGCGAGCGTGTACCTCGTCCTGCGCAACAACGGCGACGCCGACACGCTGACCAACGTCTGGAGCCCCGAAGCGACGGGTTCAATGATCCATCGCACCGAGCGCGAAGGCGGCGCCATGCGGATGGTCGCCGTGGAGAGCGTGCCCGTCGCGGCAGGGGCCACGCTCGAGTTCCTCCCCGGTGGCACCCACGTGATGCTCATCGGATTGTCGCGCAAGCCGGACGCTGGGGAGTCGTTTCCCTTGCGGCTGCGATTCGCGAAGGCCGGTGAGTTCATCATCGCGCCGATGGTCGTGGCGTACGCCGATCTCGATGCTCGGCTGAAGGTTCAGCAGTAGACGAGGAAAGCAGGGACTCCACGCCGCTCCCTAACCGAACGTTCCCTCTCTCGGACCGCGCGCGCCCTTTGCGATCTGACGAATGGCGCCGAGGTGGTACGCGAGGTGCGCCACGCTCCCGACCATGCCGTTGAGCTCGACCGTGGTGGTGCTGCGGGGAGTGGCGAGGGCATAGCGCCAGCGACGCGTCTCGTCACGGAGTCCGGTTCTGATCTCTGCCCACGTCGCCTCGTCCACGACGGAGACCTTCCATGCCTCGTCCCACGTTGCATCGGCGAAGGGATTGCCTCCCTCCGTTGCCCACCGGTTCATGAGCGACACGCCATAGCGCACATGCTGGGCATGCGCGGCGATGGTGGCGCCGTCATTGACGGAGCGCGAGGCGTCGTCGGCCGACAGCGCATCGAGCGAGCGCAGGAGCCCGGCGTCTCCCGAGTTGAGAATGAAGGCGCCACCGCCTCCGGGCGCACCGTCCACCAGCTCGGAGAAGAGTGTTACGAGGGAGTTGCTCAGGTCGGTCGCCGGCATCGCTCTGGTCAGAAAGGGGTTGTGCGATCCAAGATAAGGCTTCACCGCGGTCCACGGTTCGTTCCCCGCCGCACCGCGCGCCAGGGAAATGAGGATCATGCCGATCAACCGACGTCCGGCAGCGCTTGCATGCCTTCTCGCCCTGACGGCGTGTTCCCGCGGGGATTCCGCTCAAGTCCCCGCCGACGATTGGCGCGTGACCGGAGGCGGCCCCGGCAACAGCCGCTTCTCGTCGCTCGACGAGATCAATCGCACCAACGTCGCCAGTCTGCGCGTGGCCTGGACGTATCACACCGGCGATGCGCCCGCCCCGCGCTCGGAAATGCAGGCAACGCCGATCGTGATCGATGGGGTGCTCTATACGTCGACCCCCGCGCTGGCCATCGTCGCCTTGCGCGCGGACAGCGGCACGCTCTTGTGGCGCTTCGACGCTCTCGCGGGAAGCGGCGCCAGGCCGCATGCCAATCGCGGGGTCGTGTACTGGAGCGAGGGGAACGACCGGCGCATCCTCTTCACCGCCGGGCGCCGACTCTACGCGCTGGATGCAGCCACCGGTCGCCCGATCCTCACGTTCGGTGACTCCGGCTGGGTCGACCTCGCCGCGGCACTCGGGCGCAATGTGGAGGCGACCTCGGTGCTCGCGACGAGCCCCGGCGTGATCTACCGGGACCTCCTCATCCAGGGGACGCGCGTGGGAGAAGCAGAAGGGTCTGCTCCCGGGCACGTGCGCGCCTTCGACGTGCGCACGGGCAAGGTGCGATGGACCTTTCACACCATTCCACAACCTGGTGAGGCGGGATACGAGACGTGGCCCGACAGCGCCTACGCCGCGGCCGGGGGCGCCAACTCGTGGGCCGGGATGAATGTCGACGTAAGACGCGGCATCGTCTACGTCCCCACCGGTTCCGCAACGCCGGACTTCTACGGCGGCGATCGCGTCGGACAGACGCTGTACGCCAACACGCTCCTCGCGCTCGACGCTGCCACAGGTGAACGACGCTGGCATTTCCAGACCGTGCACCACGACATCTGGGATCGCGACCTTCCCGCGGCACCCAACCTGGTCACCGTGTCGCGCGACGGCCGCGCCATCGATGCGGTCGCGCAGATCACCAAGACGGGGTTCGTCTTTCTGTTCGACCGGGAGACGGGCGCGCCCCTTTTCGAGATCGAAGAACGACCGGTCCCGCCCTCGGACCTCATTGGAGAGCGGGTATGGCCGACGCAGCCGTTCCCGGTGAGGCCGGCGCCGTTTGCGCGCCAGGCGATCACCGAAGCCGACCTCACCGATCTGTCTCCGGAAGCGAATGCGGCCGTGCGACAACGCTTCCGCACCTTGCGCCACGGCAACCTGTTCTCACCCCCCAGTCGGGAAGGAACGATCGTGCTTCCAGGCTTCGACGGTGGCGGCGAATGGGGTGGTGCCGCCGTCGACCATGAGACCGGCGTCCTGTACGTCAATGCCAGCGACGTTCCGTGGATCGCCGCGATGCGCGACCGACCGGTGGCGGCCAACACGAGCGGCAGGCCGCGACCGGGGAGCGAGGTCTACGCGAGCCTATGCTCCAGTTGCCACAGGGCCGACCGGCGCGGCGACGGCGACCGTGTGCCGTCGCTCGTGGACATGGCCTCGCGGGTCCCAGCCAGCAAGATGCGTGAGGTCATCGCCAGGGGACGAGGCTTCATGCCGGCCTTCGCCGCGCTGCCGGACGCCGAGCTCCGCGCGGTTATCGCCTACCTCCGCAACGAGCGCGTGTCGGCCGGCGACGAGTCATCGCATGCCGCGGAGCTGGCGGCATCACGGACGCGACCGGCGCGCTCTCCCCATGAATTCGTGGGTTACGAACGGTGGAAGGACCCGAATGGATACCCGGCAGTAAAGCCACCCTGGGGAACGCTCAGCGCGATCGACCTCAATACTGGCGCGTATCGCTGGAGGATCACGCTCGGCGAGCATCCGGAGCTCACGGCGAAAGGTCTCGCGCCGACGGGCACCGAGCAGTACGGCGGTCCAATCGTCACGGCTGGGGGCCTGGTGTTCATCGCGGCCACGCAAGACGCGATGTTCCGCGCCTTCGACAAGGCGACAGGGCGACTCCTCTTTCAGGTGCCGCTCCCCGCCGCGGGCTTTGCGACGCCGAGCACGTATCGCGTGAACGGTCGCCAGTTCGTCGTGATCGCCGCGGGGGGAGGAAAGTTGGGCGCGCCGTCCAGCGATGCCTACGCGGCCTTCGCGCTTCCACGGTAAGCGCTACCGCTTTCGGCCCCTGACTCCGTACCTTCCGTCCTGCCGCGTGAACGCCGCGTTCACGGTGCGCTTCGCGACGAGACGGCGTGGTGGTCTCCGTCTTCCGCGGCTCTCTTCACCCCTCCGATCGAATGCAGTTCTGGTGCTCAGCCAGGGACACCGCCTGGACCTGGGAATGGACGGCGTACCCCGGCGTCTGGCTCTTCATCATCCTGCTTGGCGTCGGTCTCGTGCGATGGAATCGCGCCGGCGCACGGCGGGCGGGGACGGGCGCCTCGTCACTGCACCCGCTCTCGGTCGTTGGGCTGGTGCTCCTGTGGCTGGCCCTGGACTGGCCGATCGGCGCGTTGGGCGCTGGGTACCTGGCGTCGGTGCACATGGTGCAGTTCCTGCTCATCGGGTTGCTTGCCCCCGCCGCACTGCTGGCCGGCGTGACGCCCGAGGCGGCCGCGCTCACCACTCGCTCCCGCGTGATCGAGTGGCTCACGCGTCCTGTCCCCGCCCTCATCGTGTTCAACGCCATCGTGCTCCTGACGCACCTTCCGCCGGTGGTGGACGGCCTGATGAGCAGTACGTTGGGTCCGGTGCGTGCGCAGCTCGGGTCCATGCTGATCGACCTGCTGTGGCTGGCAGGAGGGGTGATCTTCTGGTGGCCGATCCTTCTCAGGCATCCGGAGCGTCCGCGCTTCGTGCCGCCGTTGCGCATGCTCTATCTCGTGGCGGGTCTCATGTTCTCGCCCGTGATGTTCGGCCTCGTTGGGTTCATGGTGAACGCTGACCGGCCGCTGTACGGCATCTATGAACTGGCTCCTCCCTTCTCCGGGCTGTCGTCGCGGGATGACCACCAGCTGGCGGGCGTGCTCATGTCCATCACGGGGGCGACGACCGCCTTCGTGGGCTTGTCGGTGATCTTCTTTCGCTGGAGCAAGACAGACGGCTAGCGACGCCGATCGTCGCGCACCACACTCCCGGCCGTGCGCACCATCCTCTTCGTCGCCATTTCGCTCGCGGTCGCCCTCCCCGTGGGGGCGCAGCAGCGCACGTATCACGGACGCCGCCGCGAACTTGTCGCCGAGGTACCGCGCGCGGACGACACGGTGCGCGTGGACGGCGTGCTCGATGAGCCGGTGTGGTCCAGGGCCACGCTGCTCACCGGCTTCTCGTCGTACCTCCCGCTCGACGATCGCCCGGCGCAGGACTCGACCGACGTGCTGGTGTGGTATTCCGCGTCGCATGTGTACTTCGGCGTGCGGGCGTTCGAGACCCATGGGGCCGTGCATGCCACGCTCGCCGCGCGCGACAAGATCGACATGGATGACTACATCCAGCTCGTCATCGACCCGTTCAACGACCGGCGGCGCGCGTTCATCTTCGGCATCAACCCGTTAGGCGCGCAGGCTGACGGCGTGCGCACCGAGGGCTTCAGTCCGCCGCAGCCGCGCGGGCAGACGTTCGGGGGCAACCCGCCGGCGTTCATCGACCTGAGCCCGGACTTTGTGTTCGAGTCCCGGGGACGCCTCACTGACGCCGGCTACGAACTCGAGGTGGCGATTCCCCTCAAGAGCATGCGTTTCCAGGGTGCGAACCGGCAGGACTGGGCGCTGCAGGTGCTGCGTTTCGTCCAGCACTCGGGCTACCAGCAGACGTGGACGCCCGCGCGACGCGGCGCCGCGTCCTTTCTCGTCCAGTCGGGAACGTTGAGCGGGCTGCACGACCTGCGACGCGACCCGGTCATCGAGGTGAACCCCGAGGTGACCGAAGCGTTGAATGGCGCGCCCTCGACGAGTGACTGGTCGTACACGTCGACGCCCAACCTCGGCGGCAACGTGCGGTGGCGCATCGTACCGAACCTCACGATGAATGCCACCGTGCGTCCGGACTTCTCGCAGGTCGAGGCCGACGCCGCGCAGGTGCCGGGGGACACGCGCTTCGCGCTCTTCTTTCCCGAGCGCCGCCCCTTCTTCATCGACGGCATCGAGCAGTTCGACGCGCCGAACAACCTCGTGTACACGCGCCGGATCTCGCAGCCCGACTTCGCGACCAAGCTCACGGGCCGCTTCGGCCGGACCAGCATCGCCTACATGGGCGCGGTCGACGATGCGGCGGCCTCGGCGAGCGGCGACGATCATCCCCTGTTCAACATCCTGCGTCTCCGGCGGGACATCCTGCAGGCCTCCACCCTGGGACTCACGCTCACCGATCGCACCGAGCGCGAGGGATTCAGTCGCGTGGGCGTGGCCGACACGCGCATCGTGTTCAGGAAGGCCTACACGTTCAATGCATCCATGGGCGCGAGTGCCTCCCGGGCGCCGGCCGGGGGCGCGACGCGCACCGCACCGCTCTGGGACGTGGGCGTGAATCGCACCGGGTTACGCTACGGGCTGCGCTACGCGTTCACCGGGATCGGCCCCGACTTCGAGGCTGCGACCGGCTTCGTGCCACGCGTCGACCACGTGACCGCGGTCGCGTACAACCGCTTCTCGTGGTACGGCAAGTCCGGCGACCTGCTCGAGAGCTACCTCGTGCGCCAGGGGTTCGACTGGGTCTGGCTTCACGACCGCTTCTGGGACGGCAAGAGTGTGCAGGAGACGAAGATCCAGGTCGAAAACGTCTTCAACATTCGTGGCGGCTGGGTGCTGAGCGTGACGCCGGTGCGCGAGCAGTTCCTGTTCGATACGCGCACGTATGCCAGGTATCGCGTGCTGAGGCCCAGCGCGTCCTCGACGGGGACCGACACGTTGGCGTTCACGCCTTCCCCACGAACGTCCACCGGCGTCGTGCTGCTCCGCCTCAACACGCCGCAGTTCGAGCGATGGACGGGGCGACTCACGGGTTTCATCGGGAAGGACATCGAGTTCTTCGAGACATCCACGGCGCGCCGCGTCGACCTCACGGGGGAAGTCGACTTCCGGCCCACGGACCAGATGCGGCTCACGGCGTCGTATCTCTCCTCGCAGTACACGCGCTCGCGCGACGGGACGTCGCTCTCGCGGGCGAGCGTGCCGCGCCTGCGGCTCGAGTACCAGTTGAGCCGGGCGCTCTTCCTGCGCGTGGTCGGGCAATACGACCACCGCCAGCGCGATGCCCTGCGCGACCCGAGGACGGAACTGCCGCTCGGCATCTTCGACGGCACACAGTTCGTGCGCACCACCGACATCGCCACGCGCGACTTCCGCATGGACTGGCTCTTCAGCTTTGTGCCGAGTCCGGGGACGGTGCTCTTTGCAGGCTACGGCAGCTCACTGACGGAGCCCGACGCCTTCCGCTTCCGTCACCTGGAGCGCGTGCGGGACGGCGTCTTCGTGAAGTTGTCCTACCTCTTCCGGCGTTAGGCGCTACGGCCGGCGCAGGCCATACGCCACCTGCGGCACGAGTTGCCTCGCCCGCCGCGCTCCCCCGAGCATCTGCTCGTACCCGGCCACGGCGCTCCCCGCGAGCGAGTCCACGGGCACGCCGGCGGCCAGCCCGGTCTTCACCCGGTCGCGCACGGTGGCCATCATCTCGCGATAGCGACGCAACCCCGCGCGCGAGGACACCGGCCCATGCCCAGGCACGATCGCCGTGGAGTCGTTCGTCCACGTGAGCACGTCGTCGATCGCGGCGAGCATGCCGTCGAGCGTGCCACCGGCCCACCAGTCGATGAACGGGGGCGCGTCGACCTCGAGGATGTCGCCGATGTGCAGCACGTTCGCTCCCGGGATCCAGATCATCGCGTCGCCGTCGGTGTGCGCGTTGCGCGGGTGCAGCACGACGACCCGGTCGCTGCCTAACGTGATCTCGCGCCGGTCGTCGAAGGCGTCGGTGGGCATCGCGTCGGCCGCCAGGGGCGTGCGGTGCCAGTTCCGGTCGGTGATCGTCGTGTCCTTCGCCGCCTGGATCGCCAGGTTCCGGTGGGCGAGCACGCGCGCCCCCCTGGCGCGGAACACGGCATTGCCCGCCGTGTGGTCCTCGTGGTAGTGGGTGTTCACCACCCAGCGCACCGGACGCGCGCTGAGCTTCGTGATCGCCGAATCGAGGGAGCCCACGCGCTTGCCACTTTGCGCGTCCACCAGGAGCAGCCCGTCACTGCTCTCGAGCACGAGCACGTTGCCGTTGGTGAACCCCGAGAACACGTGGATCCGGGGGCGCACCTGCTCGACGTCGATCCGCATCGGGGGATCCTGCGCCCCGAGGGGTGCGGCGATCACGGAGGCGACGAACAACGGGGCGAGCTTCATGATGGGTGCGGGCGAATGGAGTGCCAACGCGCGGCGCGCGCCGAGGGAGCGACTGATAGCCCGGGGAAGATCATCGATCCGGGGCCACGATACCCCTCGTCATGGGATGACCTGCCGTATTCGGCGGATCGTCCGCAGCGACGCGTGTCACCGTGCGCGGCACGACCCGCGCGCCGTCACCACGTGTCCGTCAGACGCTGGTGATCACCCGCTCCGCGTAGTCGATGCCGCGGGGCGTGCGCGACCCATGCCAGGAGAGCAACTCCCCGTCGACGAGCTGAAAACGGGAGTCATCCCAACCGAGGGCCGCGCTGAGCTCGACCACATGCTTCGTGCCGAACGGAAAGGGCTCCGAGGGCAGCAGCACAACGTGCGGCGCCACGCGGGCCAGGTCGTCCAGCGTCACCGTCGGGTACCGCTCGCCAGCTCCCCCGAACACGTTCTCCCCGCCCGCCATACCTAACAACTCGGCGATGAAGGTGTCGTTGCTCACCGTCATCCACGGCTCGCGCCAGATGAGGTAGGCGTAGCGCAGCGGGCGCCGCCCACGCGCGCTTTCACGGACGCGCCGCGCCCGCCCCTCGATGTCCGCCGCAATCGGCTCACCCGACTCCGCTGCCCCCACCGCCGCCGCGATCGAGCGCACCATCTCCGCCGTCTCCTCGGCGGTCCGCGGCATGGAGACGTGCACCCGCACCCCAGCCGCCTCCAGCGCCCGTGCGTCCTCCACGCGGTTCTCCTCCTCGTTCAGGAGCACGAGGTCTGGGCGCAGGGCGATGATCCGCTCGACCTTTGGATTCTTGGTCCCACCCACGCTCTCAACGGCAGCCACGCGATCCGCCGGATGGACACAGAACTTCGTCCGGCCGACGAGCTCCTCGCCTTTGCCAAGGTCGAAGACGAGTTCTGTCAGGGAGGGGCACAGGGAGACGATCTTCACGGGTCCGAAGGGGTCGGGTGGTCGGGTGGTCGGGTGGTCGGGTCAGGCTAGCCAGGACGGCGAGCTTGCGCGAGTGGGAGGCCCTCGTGCTCTGGCGTGGTTGCAGTTAACAAAGTGCCAGACGCCTTTCAGCCATCTGCTCGAGAAACACGTAACCTCCTGCGCACCAAACCCTTCCCCCTGCGAAACGCAACCAGGAACCAGGTGAATCGTCTATAGTTGCCTTGGTCCAGTCCTGAATGCCGACGCCTCCCCGCCCACCTTCCGACCTCGATCCCGCCCGCCTCGCTGAGACGCGCGGGGAGTTTCAGGCCGCGCGGGAGTTCTATGAACGGGCGATCCGGGAGTTGGACCAGGATGCACCAGCACCCGCCGTCGCCGCGCTGCTGCTGCAGATCACGCGGACATTCGTGGCCTCGGGGCGCCACGCCGAGGCCGCGGATTGTCTCGAGGCCGTGTTTGCGCTCCCCGATCTGGGTGACATGGACGCGGTCTTCGCCGAGGGACTCGAGCTGCGCGGGCGTCTCGCGTGCGAGGCCGGCGCCCTCGATGAGGCCGAGCGGCACTTCATGGCCCAGCGCGAGCGCGCCGCGGCGGCTGGGAACGACTGGCTCGCCGCGTTAGGCAGCGAACACCTCGCGTCGGTCGCCCTCGTGCGCGGTGCCT
>JACMLI010000544.1 GCA_014379705.1 Gemmatimonadaceae bacterium | reverse complement strand
TACGCCGTCTGGCCAGGCTCGGCCACCGCACTTCCGACCGCGACGCGCGCGCGCTCGGCATGTTGCGCCTGTGTTGTCAGCGGCAGCCAGAGTGCGAGCGCCACCGCGACGGTTCGCGGCCCCTCTCTCATCATGATGCGTCGCCTCTCAGCGCTGCGGGGATCCGCCCGACGGCATCAGCGCACGATACCTCCGGTACGTCCACCGCACCGATCAGGTCCCTGTGCTTCATGCCGGCCGTGGCGTACGGACCTTCATGGGGTAGGTGCGTGCCATCATGCCCGGCGATCGATACACCCGGTGTACAGGGTGTTGGGCCCCTCGCCGATCGGTGGGGGGATGAGGTTCACCTCGGACCCGTACGGCACGCCATCACGGTAGGGGCCGTGGGGGAACACGGCGTCGGCCTGGCGATTGTACTGCCTGACGAGTCGGCGCAGGTCGCCCATGCGGTGCCCGGTGAGGAAGGTCCAGAAGGCGCGCTCGCGGAAGAGGAGATCCACGCGCGCGGGATAGCTCCCGGGGTCGGCCAGCGGCGGGAGCTGCCCCGCGAAGGCGCTGCCGCTGCGCAACGCGTTGAGTATCCCGAGCCACCCGTTGCCTGTGGGCGCGGAATCGTTGTTGTTGCCGGCGAGAGCCGCCTCGGCCTCGATGAGCCGGGCCTCGGCACCGTTCGCGATGAGCACGGGGGCAGCAAGGCTGTTGTAGTTCGAGTACTCGTATATGCGGGTCCCCAGGCCGTCGAGGCCCGTGATCGGACCGCGGGTAGGCACGCGTGGGTCACGTGCCCCGACGAAGTCGATCCCTCCGCCTTCGCTGGCGGCTGGCACGCCGCGAAAGGACAGCAGGATGCTGTTGTACATCTGGTTCGTCTGGCCCGCGATGCTACCGCTGATGTCCAGGTGGTGCACGAACGACGTCGGCACGCCGTTGACCGCGGCCGCGGCAGCCGGGTACCGACCCAGCCCAAGCAACGCCCTCGCCTTTCCTACGCGCGCGAGGTCGAGGACCCGGGCGCTGTCGGTCGCGAAGGTTGCGGCGGAGTCGAAGTGCGCGATCGCCCGGTTGTACGTCGCCACCACGTCGGTCGCCGCACCGTAGCGCACCGTGCCATCGTAGTCGATGGTACTGAAGGGCACACCGCTGCAGAAGTGCTCGGCAAGAAAGAGCTCAAGGTACCCCTGATACGCGAGGACCTGCCCGATGTTGGCGCGCCGCGTGGGCGCAAACTGCTGAAGTCCGTTGCTCGCGAAGCGGAGCGCGATCAATGCCTGAGAGTAGCCTGTGAAGAGCAGGCCGCCGGTCTGAAAAGCGACGGTCCCGGGTCGCCGCGCATCGATGTACCCGCCGACGGAGTTTCCGGGGCTGTCGGTGGTGATCCACTCATCGGCGAAGAGGCCGCTGAACTCCACGGCGTTGAGCGACGCCGTCACGAAATGCTTTACCGCACCGGCGTATTGCGCCACGGCACCCTGCGAGCTCGCGACCGACGAAGGTTGCACCACGCCAACGCTGGTGATGTCGGTGAGGCTGTCGCACGCGGTCCCGACAAAGAGCAGCGCGACGAGCGGAAGGCTGGTCAATCGTATCATGCTCGCCTCAACAGGAAAGGTTGAGCCGCACGGACACCGAACGTGCGAGCGGCGGAGTCGTGAGGTTGTTGGTCTGGTCGGTGCCCGCGACGCTCGACGTCACGACCTCCGGATCGCCCAGGTAGTCCGTCCAGAGTGCCAGGTTGCGTCCCGCCACACTGATCGACCCACCACTCGCACCGAGATACCGAAAGAGGCGCGGATCCAACCGCACGCTCACGGAGACTTCACGCAGTCGTACGTAGCTGCCATTTCCGATGAAGCCCGTGTTCGTGCTGAAGGGGGCACTGAGCACGACGGCTGCTGCCTGCTCCGCCAGCGGCGTGCTCTTCACGTTGACCTGCTCACAGTTCCTGAACTGGAGACAGCGGGTCGAGTAGTCGGCGTTCAAGGAGGAGTAGCCTCCGCGAGCATCGAGGATCGCGGAGATGCGCACCACCTCCCGCCACAGGGAGAGCGACGTCGTCAGCGCCGTCTGGCGACGCGGATGTCCGGCGCCGTGGAACGCCTCGCTGTCGGCCACAGCCACCTCACTCACATCGATGATCCCGTCGTTGTCTGTGTCGGCAAACGAGCGGATGCGTCGAGCCCAGAGTCCATACAACGGGTAGCCGACGCGATGCCGCGCGTTCCCCGGTAGTGTCGCAAAGAATCCTGCCGGCGCATTGGGTCCCGCCGACACCAGCTTGTTGCGGACCAGCGTGGCGTTCAGCGTGAGGTCGAGCGCGACGTTCGGAGACTCCCAGGGGCGCACGCTCACGAGCGCCTCGAACCCCTTGTTGCTCACGCTCCCGACGTTCGCGAAGTACGATCCCCCTCCCACTGACGCGGCGAACGGGACGGAGACCAGCGCGTCCGAGCTCAGGCGCGAAAAGTACGTTGCCTCGATCCGCACTCGGCTCCGCCACGCCTCGAGGTCGACACCACCCTCGAATTCCGCCTGCCGCTCTGGTTTGACGTCGGGATTCCCGAAACCCGTGAAGAGCGGAGACGCGGCGGTCTGTGGCGTGCCTCCGATCGCGGCGTTCGACAACAGGAGCCGCGTGATCCCCGCCGTGGACGGCGGCTGCACGCCGGACTGGCCGTAGGCGCCGCGCAGCCGGAGCGTCCCGTCGCCGGGGAGATCGGGGAAGAAGGACTCCTCCGAAAGAATCCACGAGAAACTCGCCTTCGGATACGTCAGCGTGCGCAGGTTCTTCCCGAAGCTGCTCGACCCGTCGGCACGCACAGCCGCAGTCAGGAACAACCGCTCGCGCCACCCCATCTCTTCCTGGAGGAACGCACCGGCCACCACGTTGTCGGCGTGCACCTCGGTGCCGGTGACGACCGCGGCCCCCGTCACCGTCTCGCCCCCCGGCGGCAGCTGCGACCCCGAGAGTGTCGTGATCACCTGCCCGCGGCGATTGTATTGGATCCCGGCGGACGTCCGCGATGTCAGGCTCGACGTCAGCACCTTCGTCGCGGTCGCGCTACCGTCGAGGGAGTACTGCCTGATCTCGTTCTGTCCCTGCGTGCGCTGGCCGAGGCGAGCCGGCCCGAAGTTCCCGCCCTCGCCATTGCGCTGCAGGAAGTCGGTGCGCTGGCCCGAGTAGTCCAGGCCGGCCGTGAAACGTGAAGCAAGCCATGCTGTGGGTCGGTAGGTGCCCGCAAGGCTGCTGGTGTAGCGAGTGACGTAGTCCGCGTTGCGCACCGAGAGGAGGTCCCCCGGGCGGCTCACATAGGCGGCGGCGTAGCCGTCAAAGGCAGGGTCGCGATATCCGAGACCAAACGACGAGCTCTGATATGCAAAGCTCACGGGCACACGGTTGTAGCTCGTATGGGCACCAACGGAGAGCGTCAGGTCCGCCCGCTCCCCGAACTGCGCCGAGGTGTTGGACCTGGCGTTCACTCGGCGACTGAAGTCCGGATGGAGGTATTCCTCCGGCACCGGCCCGCGGCGGATGCGTTCCTGGATTGCCCGGTCGGCGTCGGGCATCTTGAGCCAGCCACGGTTGCCCTCGAAACTCCCCGACAGGAAATACCTGAACCGCTCGGCCCCGCCCGACACCTGCAGGCCGGTGCTCCTCTGCTGGCCGGTCCCGAGCAGCGTGGCGTCCGCATTGAGGAGCGGGTTGAAAGTCGTGAGGCTGTCCTGCGTGCACCCGCCACTCCCCAGGAGGGCCAGCACGCACTGCACGGCCTGGCCCGACGTGCGCCGTCCCCACGCAAAGTAGTTCGGCTGGACCAGCGACTCCGCCTGATAGTTCCGGCCCCCCTCGGCGTACGCCTCCCAGCGGGCGCGACCCTGCCGGCCGCGCTTGGTGCGAATCACGAGCACGCCGTTCGCCGCATCCGTCCCGTACAGCGTCGCCGCAGCTGGCCCCTTCGCCACTTCGATCGATTCGATCTGGTCGATGGCAAGGTCGCCGAGTCGAGAGGATGGACAAGCGGCGTACGTGCCACACAGCGACGCCTGCGTCCCGCCGGTCGGCGTCGACTCGATGCGCGCACCGTCGACGATGACGATCGGATTGTTCGAAAGCGAGAAGCTGTTCAGGCCCCGGATGCGAATTGGCGACACCGTGTTGCCGTAACCATTCTGGCCATTGATCATCACGCCGGCCACCCGGCCCGTGAGCGCTTCGGACACGTTGGCTACGGGAGCTTCCCTGATGAGGGAGTCCATGCGCACGATGCCCACTGCGTGACCCAGTTCGACGGAGCGCTGGTCTCCCGTGGCGGTAGCCACCACGGTGGCAAGTACGGCCGCGGTTCGCTCCAGCGAGAAGTCCGCGGTGACTTCTCCCGGCATCACAACCCCGCGCTCCAACTGGCGATAGCCCAGTCGCCGTACACTGAGGGTATGTCGCCCGTCGGGGATGCCACGAATGGTGTAGCGTCCGTCGTCGTCCGTCGACGCGCCAAGTCGCGTCCCTGAGATGGTGACGGCGACACCGGCGATCGGCGCCTGCGACGACGCATCTGTGATGCGCCCTGTCACGGTTCCGATCGCTGCTGCGAGAATGCGGTCCGATGCGGGGGCGAGCGTCGCCGGCAACGGGAGGGCGAACGCGGGCCGCGCGATCTGGTGATTCGTCGCGGCCATGGAGACCGGAGCCGGTATCTCCGGTTGGGAGGCGGATCGCAGCACGATCACTCGCCCTCCCATCTCGAAGTACGTGGCGGCCGCCTTCGCCAGCAGCTGATCCAGGGCCTGCGCGACGGTCTGCTCGACACACCGGCAGGTCACGCGTTCGACGGAGCGCTCCAGCATGCTCGGGCTGTACGCGAGCGCGACGCCGGACGATCGCATCAGCTCATCGAGGGCACGTGGCAGCGAAACGTCGCGCACGTCGAGCGATGCCCGCCGCTGCAGCAGCGGCCCGACGATGGGCGTCTGCACCTGCCGTTCGATGGACGCCATCGATTGTGCCTCTTGCAGCGCGGGCACCGTCCAGAGCAGGGTGCCAAGGAGCGCGATCGCCTTCATGAGGGTCCCTCCTTGCCGACTGCGCGTGCCGGCTCGCGCCGCGGTGGCGCGTATCCCGGTTGACGCGACGGCGCGATGGTGATGACCGAGCCCGTATGCACACAGCTCGCCTCGACGACGAGACAAACGACCGTCAGCACATTCTCGATGGGCTCATCCGCGAACCACATCGTCAGCGTGCGATCTCCCAGCCCGCGATCCTCCAGTCGGACCGAGACGCCGTACGTCCGCTCGACTTCACGGATCGCCTCTCGAAGGGGCGTTTCCTGAAACGCGAGGAATCGCCCGGTCCAACTGACCGCGTCGGCGACGTTCGCCACGCGCCGGAGCGGGAGGACGCGGCCCGCGCGCACCTCGCTCATCTCTCCGGCACCGACCTGCATCGGGGAGCGACCCGTTGGGGCCACGGTCACCAGTCCCTCGACCACCAGGAGGCTCAAGTCCTGCGCCGCGGTCTCGAGGTCAAAGCGGGTGCCGAGCACGCGCACCTCTCCTGCGCTTGTCTGGATGACAAACGGACGACGTGCATCCTTCGCGACCGCGAAGTACGCGCGCCCATCCAAGTGTACCGCACGCACCCCGGCGCGATCCAGCAGGCGGAGACGACTGCCGGGAGAGAGGCGCACCACGGTGCTGTCCCGTAGCTCGATCGTGGCAGTTTCCGCACTTCCCGCGACGAACTGCTCTCCACCCCACCTCGACTCCTCGCCGGCTCGGTCGCGCATTCCCAATCCGACCGCCGCGATGACAGCGGCGGCGATGGCCGCGCTCACGAGCGAACGGCGTGGTACGCGCCAGCGCGAGTGGCTGGCGCTGCCCGTGAGCTGCGCAACCGACGGGGGAGGTGGCACCTCCTCGGCGTTCGCCAGCATCGTCATGACATGCGCGATCGCCGCCACTTCCTGAAATCGCCGCTCGTTCGCCGCCGACCGTAAGCGCCAGTTGGCCACGGCACGAGCCGTAACCGCATCGGCAGCTCCTGTCACCACGCCACGCAGTGTCTCGTCGTCTATTTCATCATGCGCCATTCGCCCGCCGACTCCTCGAATCGAGTCTGACCATCTCGCCTACCACGGGCGAGTGGGCGGGAGGGAGTAACGGCGTGGCGACTACGCCGAATCGCCGGAGGCAGCGTCGGGGCGCGCGATCGCTTCCGAGAAGCAGGGTGAGAGTTGCCGCCGCAGGTCACCGAGGGCGAGACTGACGTGCTTCTTCACGGTCTCGGGTGACAGTGAGAGGAGGTCGGCGATCTCCTGGTGTGACAGGCCGTGCAGGTGCGCGAGGACGAGGATTTCGCGCCGGCGGCGCGGCAAGGCGTCGATCGCCCTGGCGAGCGCGTCGTGCAGTTCGTTCCTGACGGTGACCTCGTGAGGCGTGGGGGGCGGGGGAGTCGCACGACCAATGCGCTCGTTCCAGAACGATCGCACCGCCCCCCAACGCAATTCATCGATGGCCCCATTTCGCACGATGCGGAAGAGGTACGCGCGCACCGATCCCCGGGGCTTCCACCGGCCACGCCGTTCCCAGAGCGTCGCGAAGGCCTGCTGCACGACATCCGATGCGCGATCCCGGTCGTTCAGGAGTCGCGATGTATACTGGACGAGGTCACGCCAGTGCGACTGGACGAGCGTGCCCATGGCCGCGGCGTCACCGAGGGCGATCCGACGCATGAGCATCCCGTCGGCGTGGTCGGCTTTCACGCGCGGCACGATCGGAGTCACGCGTCGCCTGGCGGCACGATGGGCGCTGTCTCCACCATCAGGATCACCGCGCGCTCCGCTGCGCGGGTCCGCCCTGCATGACGCCCCGGCGGACAACGGAGTCGTTCACCGTCCACAGCGTTTGGTTGTACCCGCGATCCTTGAGGCGACGCTTCGAGAGAGGGACGGGGACGAGGATGAAAGGGGAGGGCTCGTACTCATCCTCATCCTGGACCCGGTCCCGCAGGTAGTCCGCGAGGAGGCGTCCGAGGGACTCCTGCGC
>JACMLI010000543.1 GCA_014379705.1 Gemmatimonadaceae bacterium | reverse complement strand
GCGCACCGTCTTCAGCTCGGCAAGCGTGAGGTCCTCGACAAACCATCCAGTGACGGTATCGCCATCGACCACGACGCTGCGCTTGCGGTCGGGAAAGCGCATCGCGGCGTCGGTCGTGCCCGAGATCTCGTTCTCGTGGCGCGCCACGAGCACGCCGTCCTTTGTGCTCACCAGGTCGGGCTCGATGAAGTCGGCCCCCTGCGTGATCGCGAGGTCGTACGCCTCGAGGGTGTGCTCGGGGAGGAGCCCACTCGCACCGCGATGGGCAATGACGATCGGGCGTGACGTGGCGGAGTCACTCATGGGCGCGGTATCCCGGGGAGCGGGTCCACACGCGACCAGCGACACGAGCGCAAGCATCCGCCGGGCATGTCGCAACCTACGACTTCATCCCCGCCGACTCGGCAAAGGCGCGGAAGAGCTTCTCCTGCTCCTCGGTGAGGGTGTCCGGCACGGTGATGGTCGCCTCGACGATGAGGTCTCCCTTCTGGTCGTCCTTCTCGATGCCTTGACCGCGCACGCGGAAACGACGCCCGCTGTCGGTGCCGGGAGGGATGCGAATGGTGACCTTCTTCCCGTCGAGCGTGCGCACGGTGATGCGCGTGCCGAGCGTCGCCTGCGCGAGGTTGAGCGGCACCTCGGCGACGAGGTCCAGGCCATCGCGCTGATAAAAGCGATCTCCCTGCACCTGCAGCGTGATGACGAGATCCCCGGCCGGCCCGCCATTCGTGCCCTTGGCCCCCTGCCCCTTGAGCCGGATCTTGGTGCCAGTGTCCGCCCCCGCGGGGATCTGGACCAGCACGCCCTTGCGGCTGCGCACTTCCCCTGAGCCACTACACGTCGGGCAGGGCTCGCTCGGCACCTGTCCGCGTCCCGCGCACATCGGACACGGGCGATTGACCGCAAAGCCTCCCTGGCCGAACGACACGACGCCGCGGCCGTTGCACTCGGGACACATCTTGATCGTGGCGCCCGGGGCAGCGCCCGATCCCTTGCACGTCTCGCAATCCTCGTTCACGTCGATCTCGATCGGCACCTTGCCGCCCGCGGCCGCGGTGCGGAACGGGATCTCCAGCGTGGTCTCGATCGTCTGCCCGGCCTCGGCGGCGCGGCCACGCGCGCCACCGGCCTTGGTCCCGCCGAACATTGAGCTGAAGAGGTCACCGAGCCCCCCCAGGCCCCCGATGTCGAAGTCCTGGTACCGCGGGGCTCCCGCGCCCCCGGCGCCGGTAGTTGGCGTGCCCGGGCGCGGTCGCTGCCCGGCGCTCGTGCCCGAAAAGCCACTGAACGCCCCCATGCGGCGCATGTCGTCGTACTGCTTCCGCTTCTCGGCATCGCCGACGACCTGGTAGGCCTCCGAGATCTCCTTGAAGCGCTCGGCGGCCTTCGCGTCGTTCTGGTTCGCGTCCGGATGGTACTTCTTCGCGAGGCGACGGTACTGCTTCTTGATGTCGTCTGCCGCGGCGGTGGAGGAGACCCCCAGGACGGCGTAGTAATCCTTGCTTTGCGCCATCGATGCCTAACGGCTCCTCACCCGGGCCACTGACGGACGACCACGCGGGCCGGGCGCAGCAGCTGGCCGCGGAACAGGTAGCCCTGCTGGTAGACGCGAGACACCAGGTGGTCCATCTCGACCGATTCCGCGGGCTCCGTGCCCACCGCCTCGTGCTGGTTGGGGTCGAAGGGCTGGTCGATCGGGTTCACGAGCTCGAGGCCATGGCCGCCCAATGACTTGAGCAGCTTCTTCTCCACCATCGCCACGCCATCCACCAGCGTTTGCGCATCGGTCGACGCCGGGTCCACGTGGGCAAAGCGCGAAATGTCGTCGAGCATTTCCACGAGCCCAGTGACAAGGTCACCCTGGGCGCGCCAGCCCGCCTCCTGGCGCTCACGTGCCGCACGCTTGCGGAAGTTGTCGTACTCGGCGGCCAGCCGGAGGTACTTGTCTCGCTGCTCCTCCACGGCGCGCTGCCAATCTTCACGGGTCCCCTCGACGGCACCCGACGCAATGGTCGCGTCGTCAGTGCGGGTGGCGGCTTCTTCGTCTCGCATCGGATCTTGTTCTGACATATGTCTACGGAATACTCACTTCGGCAGGCTTGGGTTTCCGCTCCGGCAAGGCCGGATGGGGGAATGCGCAACTCAAATCTCCACTGTGACTTGGGGAGAGACAACGCCCGAGGCGCAGGTCACTGGCCGGACTCTCAGGTGCCCGCCCCCGACTCCAGCCGCCGGCGGACGATGTCGAGCGCGGTCTGCGTCGCACGAAATCGGATCTCCTGGCGATCTCCGATCATCTGACCGCCGATCGAGACTGGCTCCCCACCGGCGTCGACCGAGACCCAGACGAGCCCCACGGGCTTTTCCGGAGACCCACCCCCGGGCCCGGCAACTCCGGTGATCCCGATGCCGATCGAGGCTCCCAGGCGCTCCCTCGCGCCGCGGGCCATGGCCTCTGCCACTTCGCGCGAAACAGCGCCAACCCGCGCGAGCATTTCGGTCGGAACGCCCACCATGGCGACCTTGGCGTCGTTGGCATAGGTGATCGCGCCACCGAGAAACACATCGCTCGATCCGGGGACCGCAGTGATGCGTGCACCCAACAACCCGCCGGTACAACTCTCGGCAACGGCGAGCGTGATCCCCGCTTTCCGGCACAGCACGAGCACCGCTTCGGCGAGGTCCATACTCCCTTCGGCATAGACCGGCGTGCCCACTCGAATGCGCAGCACGTCGGCCCCAGCTCGCAATGCGGCGTCGACATCGGACGCGGGAATGGTGTGACTCGTCAGGCGGAGGTCCACGCCTTCCTGCCCGGGAAGGTACGCGAGGGAGAGCGATCCGATGCCGCGCGCGGCGTCGCCGAGGCGCTCGGGGAGCGCGGATTCGGCAATGCCGGTCGTGCGCACGGTGATGGACCGGATGGGCGTCGTGCCCGCGGGCAGGCGCTGCCTGACGAGGGGCGCGAGTTCCTCGGCCCAGAGCCCTCGCATCTCGCGCGGCACGCCGGGAAGCATCGCCACCCATCGGCCGCGATCATCTTCAAGGAAGATTCCCGGCGCGCTGCCATGCCGGTTCACGAGCACGGTGCAACCGCGGGGCAGCATGACCTGCTGCTTGTTGGCTTCCGGCGGTTCTCCCTTGCGACCGCGCGAACGCCACAACTCGCGCAGTCGCTCCCACTGGGCCTCATCGAAATAGAGCTCGCGACCAAAGATCCCCGCGATGGCCGGCTTGGTGAGGTCATCGGCGGTGGGACCGAGCCCTCCCGTCGTGATGACCGCACCGGAGCGGTCGAGGGCGTCCCCGACCACCTGCACGATATCGTTTGCCGAATCGCCGACCGACGTGCGCCGTCCCACCGCGACGCCCATGTGGGCGAGCTCGCGGGCGAGGAAGGCGCCGTTGGTATCGATCGTCAGGCCGAGGAGCAGCTCGTCGCCGATGGTGACGATGTCGAGGGAGGCCACGCGTGCCGGGGTGGAGGGAGGCTGCAAGCAAACAAGCGGGGCGACGTGCATCAAGCACGTCGCCCCGGAACACAGAAGGATTTTCGCCCCTATGTTGGCGTTCGCTTGCCGACGAGCAGGTCGCCGTAGCGCTGCAGGTAGAGCCAGAGCGAATAGAGCGTGAGGGTGACCGCGATGATCATCGACACGGTGCCCACGATGCCGTTGAAGTGGGCGAATGCCTGCCATGCCCCGCCCCGCCAGCGATGCTCCGCAGCCGCCGACGCGGCGAAATACCAGAAGAACGCTGCGCCTACCCAGATCAACTGGAAGGCCGTCTTCCACTTGGCCGGGCCGATCGCCGCGATAACCACACCGCGGCGCTTGGCATACTCGCGGAATACGGTCATGAACACTTCGCGCCCGAGCACGATTGCGACGATCCAGAATGGCAAGCCGACGAGGCCGAGCGGGGTGACGAAGGGCCAGGAGATGCGGGCGCCGTGCACGACGGGGCCCACGGTGCCGGCGGCGGCCCACCCGGTCGCGACCGGATCGGCGAGGAGGGACACGTCGCGCGTCAGCCAATACATCGGCAGGATCGTGGCGACGAGGAGGAGCTTGTCTGCGAGAGGGTCGAGGATCTTGCCAAGGTCCGTGACGAGGTTCCGGTCACGCGCGAGCTTGCCATCGAAGTAGTCGGTGATGGCGGCGGCCATGAAGAGGAGCCAGGCGGAGAGGCGCGGCATCCAGCCCGCATTGACGATCAATGCCGCGATCAATGGAGTCGCGGCAATCCGGCTCATCGTTATCGCGTTTGGCAGGTTCATGTGCCGCCCCAGCTGCTTCAGGACAATGCCTTCAGTACGAGTTTGGAAACGGCCTTGAGCGTGTCGAACACTCCTTCCCCCGTCACTGCCACCGCTTCGAAGTACGTGGCTCGTTCTACCCACTCGCCTGTAGCCACCTGCTCTACAAGGTACGTGCCCGCGTGGTAGACGTCGGGCGTATGCCTCTGCCGGGAGGGTTCGGTGATCTCCCATCCGGGGTTGAGCGACGTCTGCAATTCGGCCAAGGTGGCCGCATTGGGCAGGTCACGCTTGTTGTACTGGATCACGAACGGCATGCGGGTGAGGTCATACCCGTATTCGCTCATGTTGTCGTACAGGTTCTGCATGGACTCCAGGTTCGCCTCCATGCGGTCCACCTGGGAGTCCGCGACGAATACGATCCCGTCGACGCCCTTCAGGATAAGCTTGCGGCTCGCATTGTAGTAGACCTGGCCCGGAACCGTGTAGAGATGGAATCGGGTCTTGAACCCGCGAATCGTCCCCAGGTCGACCGGCAGGAAATCGAAGAAAAGGGTGCGCTCCGACTCCGTCGCCAGGGAGATGAGCTTCCCTCGGGTGCTCGGGGCGACCTTCTGGTACACGTGCTCGAGGTTGGTGGTCTTTCCGCCCAGGCCCGGCCCGTAGTACACGATCTTGCAGTTGATCTCGCGTGACGCGTAGTTGATCATCGACATCGTCGTTCCCTCGCGTCGCGACTACTGGAAGAGACGATCGATTTCGTCATCCACGTCGGCGAGCAGGGCGGGCGCCTGTCCCACGGGCCTCGCGGCGGCCGTCGTGAACATGCGCTCGAACAGGCGGGTCAGCTCTTCCACGGTTCCACGCATCTTGAGTCGTACCATCCCCAGGGTCGTGCGGTTGTCGAAGAGTACCACGAGGATGACGCGGCGCGCGACGTCGGCGAGCAGCATCGACTCCTTTTCGCCCTGGTGGAAGAGCGTGTTGAAGTCACGCTCGCCGATCAGGCGGGCCAGCTGGTCGTTCGCAGAGAAATCGGCCGCGGCAAGCGTCGCAAACGCCGTCACGTCGAAGGGCGGGCGATCCCCGCTCGTCGTGACGAGCTGTCCGCTGCGATCCACGACCAGGGCGCAGCGTGCGTTGCTGTCGAAGAGAAAGCGCTGCAAGACGTGCCCGATGGCAGCGTTGTCGGCTTCGCTCAGGGACCAGCTGGTGGCTCCAAAATGCATTCGTCGATTCGTTAGGCCCCGAGCCCGGGGCGACCCTCACCGCATGTCCCGCCGTGCCGACATCGCTTGCGCGATGGTGACCCCATCCGCGTACTCGAGATCGCCGCCCATCGGCAATCCACGCGCAATGCGGCTGACCTTCACCTGCAGCGACGACAACAGCTGCTGCAGGTACAGCGCCGTCGCCTCGCCTTCCACACTCGGGTTGGTCGCGACGATCACTTCGACGACCCCCCCGGACGCGACCCGCCGCCCGAGGTCCCTGAAGTTCAGGTGCTCCGGCCCGACCCCATCCAGCGGGGAAATGCGTCCCCCCAGAACGTGATATAGGCCACGAAACTCTCCGGTTCGCTCAATTGCACCGATGTCCGCCGCTTCTTCGACGGCGCAAATCATGCTTCGGTCACGTCTTGGGTCCCGGCAGATCGCGCATTCCGGGTCCTCGGTGAGGTTGTGGCACGTCGGACAGGGGTGGACGCGCTCGGTGAGCACCTCGAGCGCATGGGCCAGCCGGCGGCTCCTCTCGGGGGGCTGCTTGAGCAGGTGATACGTCAACCGGAGCGCCGTCTTGCGGCCGACGCCGGGGAGCTTGGCCAGTTCGCTGGCGAGGTCGTCGATGGCGGACATTCTTGGGGCGTATGGGACGTATGGGGCGCATGGGGCATGTTAGGCGTGGGGGCGTGGACTGCGTTCAGGGCCCCTCTCACCAATACGCCCACACGCCCCATACGCCCCTAGAACGGAAGCTTGAACG
>JACMLI010000542.1 GCA_014379705.1 Gemmatimonadaceae bacterium | reverse complement strand
TGGTCCGCGAGTTCATCGGCGACCTGGCGCGTGAGCGCATCGCGGCGGCGCCACGTGCGGAGCCGGTTCCACCACTCGCGCAGGCTCACGATTCCGCTCCGCGCAGCACGCGCGTGGTCGCCGCCACGGACTTGTGGAAATTGGCTTCCTCGGCACCGAGCTGCCTTCGTCCTGCCGCGGTGATGCGGTAGTAGCGCGCCTGCCGGTTGGTGGGACTCTGCTTCCACTCCGACGTCACCCACCCCTTGGTCTCCATACGTTGGAGGACGGGATAGAGTGAGCCCTCCTCCACGCTCAGGGCTTCGCGCGAGAGCCTGTGGATGTGCTGCGCAATGCCGTAGCCATGCAGCACGCCGACCGAGAGCGTCTTGAGGACGAGGAGGTCGAGCGTGCCGGGGAGGATTGGGGAGCGGTCGGCCATGGGATGTCGGGGCTATACATATGGACGCTAGGTATAGCGTAGACACCGGTGGGGGCGGAAGGGTTTGCGCGGGCAGGCGGGCAGGCGGGAAGCGAGCATGAGGGCGCATCTACCATCTGCCATCCAGCACTCATGTCCTTGTCGCTCGCACTACCAGGTCCGGATCCAGGACTTCCACCACTGCGACCACTCCCGACGAGCGACTGAACCGCACCCGTACCGATTCTGCGCCGACCGGATAGAAGAGGTCTTCTGACACCGGGCGCAGGTTTCGTGCGCTTCGCCCAGGGCGCGTGATCGTGAGGGTCTCGCGCTCGACGGTCACCTTGAGGAGCTGGCTGGGATCGGCGCCGAAGGTGTAGGTACCGACGTAGGTGTCGCGTTGAGTCGGGGTGAGCGTCATCGCGGGCGGCGCCCCGTTCGCATCGGGGAACTGCTCGAGATACTGCACCACGGCGCGGGCCTGGTCGCCCCCAGCGCGGGCGTGCGCGAGCAGCGGAATGCTGTGCGGGCCGAGCTGACGCTGGAGTCCGGGCCGCGCCTCGATCAGGGCCTGCACGACGGCGAGCTGGCCGAGCATCGCCGCGGAGAAGAGCGTGGGTTCGGCGCCGTTCTCCATGAGGAGCTCGGCGATCTCCCGGCGACCCGTGTGCGCGGCGGCGCCAAGGGCCGTCTCCCAGTCGCCAAAACCCCAGTCGATGCTCGCGGTGGCGAGGGCGGGCTGGCGAGAGACCAACTCGCGGACGCGGGCGAGGTTGCCGTGGGACGCGCCAACGACCTCCTGGACGAGCGCGGAGGGTTGTCGCGGGAAGTCGTCGGGCGTGGTGGCTTGTGCCGTGGCCACGAACGATGACGGATGTCGAAGGCCTGCGGCGGCAACGACGCCGAGGCCGAGAAAGTTGCGGCGCGGGAGGAGTGGCATGGCTCGCGTGGAGGGTGGAGCGGCATCGTCGTGGTCGCAGGCACCGTCGGGCAACGCGCGCCCGCTGAGGAAGCGATGAGGATTCGCGGGGGAGGGCGCTATGCAGCGACGCATTCGTTGCCGCGCACGACGGTCCCCGTATGTTCCCGCGCATGACGCCTTCACCCGAGGTCCTGCGGTTCGCCGACTTCGAGTTCGACCCCTCGACTGGTGAGCTGCGAAGTCCGCAGGGCACGCGGCGACTGCAGCCGCAGCCGGCCCAGGTGCTGCGCACGCTCGCTTCGCGACCGGGAACATTGGTCACACGCGAAGAACTCAAGCGCCTGCTCTGGCCCGACACCGTCGTCGAGGAGGACGCAGGGCTCAACTACTGCGTGAGGCAGGTGCGCGCTGCACTTGGCGACGAAGGGGATGCGCCGCGGTTCATCGAGACGCTCCCCCGTCGGGGCTATCGCTTCCTCGTGCCGGAGGCGCCCGAGCCAGCGTTGGCGGCGACGACCGCGGCCGTCATCAGCGGGGGTGCTTCGCGACCGGCTCGACGCTGGATCGCGCTACCGATCCTGGTGTTGGCGGCGATTGTGCTGGTGGCGCGGATGGACGAACGCACCGTCCCCGACACCGAGCTCCGGCTGGCCGTGATTCCGCTGGTCACCGAGGGCGCAGAGCCGGCGATCGCCGACGTGAACCGTGCCGTTACCGAGGACGTGGTGCTGCAGTTGGCGGAGTGGAAGGATCCGCCGCTGCGCGTCATTGGTCCCGTGACGACGGCCCGATACCTCACCGATGCGCGTCCGCACACTGCAATCGGTCGGGAGCTCGGTGTCGACTACGTGATCTCGGGGGGCATCCGTACGAGCGACTCCACGCTCTTTGTGCAGGCTGTTCGTGCCAGCGACGGCGTCCACGCGTTTGCCTGGCGACAGCGCGCGATGGGCGTCTCCACGGACTCGCTGGTGCGCGTGCTGACCAGGGCGATGGTGACACGACTGCGCGGTGGCGCACCATGACGAGTGGTGCTGCGGAGCACGGCAACGACACTGGGCTCCGGCCTCCGCCGGAGCGACGGCTGGTTCAGGACAGCGCGTTGAGCAGTCGGTCGACGTCGGCCATGTCGTTGTAGACCGAGGGTGAGATACGCACCCAGTTCGTGGCGATGCCGATGTTCACCTTCGCGGCCGCGAGCTTCCGGCTGATTTCCGTGGTGTCCTTCACCGCGAAGGTCAGCACCGGCGAAGTGCTGTCGGCCGGCGTCTGCGGCGTGAGGCCGAGCCGTGGGAGTTCCTGCTGCAGCTTGCGGAGCAGGGGAACGCGGTGCGCCTGGATGGCCTCGGGCCCAAGCGATGCGATGTACGGCACCGATACGGCGAGGGCGGCCGCGATGGCGCTGGCCGTCGTGCCCAGCTGGACGTGGCTGGCCGCGTCTGTTCCGGGTGTGTAGGTCACCGGTGCGGGATACAGCGGGTCGAACGGCGAGAAGTGCATGTCGGCGTCCGGGGCGGAGTTGTAGCTCCAGTGCGGACGCTTGAACACCGTGCCGAGGTGCTCCTGCTTCACGTAGAAGAAGGCGAGCCCGAAGTCACCCATCATCCACTTGTACGTGGCGCTCGCGGCGAAATCGATGCCGGTCGCGCGCACGTCGAGGGGCACGGCGCCCACGCCCTGGATAACGTCGGCGTAGACGTACGCGCCGTGCGCGTGCGCCAGCTCGCTCACCGCCTTGAGGTCGTGCTGGAAGCCGTTGTACATCGCGACGAAGGAGACCTCGACAAGCTTCGTCTTGCGATCGACGAGCCGCGCGAGATCGGCGAGGTCCACGCGGCCGTCCTTTTGCTTCGCGATGCGCACGTCGGCCCCGCGCTTCTTCAGTTCGAGCAAGTGAATGAGCGCCCCCTCGAAATGCAGCTCATCGGTCACGATGTTGCCATCGAAGGGCTTGTCCAGGCCGAGGGCGTCGATGACGAGGTTTTCGCCGGAACTGGTGTTCTGGATCCAGCCGATCTCGGAGGGCTTCGCGTTGATCAGCGCCGCGAAGGACGCGCGCGCGTCGGGGCGCTGGGGGGCATTCGCGGTCGGTGGAAACCCGATGCGCGTCCGTCGATCGATAACGGCCCGGTAGGCGTCGGCCGCGGCCAGGGGCATCGGATGCGTGTACGCGCCGTTGATGTAGGTGTAGCCCTCGGCGATGGCAAAGTCCTGCTTGCGGGGGAACGCCGTGGTCACGATCGGGGGCGTATGAGGCGTATGAGGCGTATGAGGCGTATGAGGCGCAGGTGGTGTGGGGGTGGACCCCGGGGCGAGGTCTTGCGCGCCTGCCGTCCCGATGGCCGCTGTTGCTGCCATGCCGCCGAGGCCGGCCAGCATCTCGCGTCTGGTGATGTCCACCTGCTCCTCCGGAATTGTGCTCCGAGGAATGATGTGAGCCGGGTGTGCGGTGGGACAGGGTGGACATCGTTCGATCGCAGATAGCAAAGCCGCAACCAGTAGCGTTCGAGAGACGCAGGGAGCGTCAGGACAACAGGTACGACCCCCTTGAGACACTGCCGGGCGCCCGTGAAGTGGTGAACGGCTGGCCATCGCCACTGGAAAGGGGCTAGCTTCGCACCCGTTCGGATGCTGCGTCTCCGGGCCTTTTCCTCGCCAACTATGCGCCCCCTGCTGCCAGCGCTCTGTGTCGCCCTCGCCCTCCCCCTTGTCGTCGCGGCACAGGGGTCCCACGGTGCCAAGTCCCTGACTGGAGCCGCCGCCTTCTCCCCCGCGCGCCTGGCACGCATCGACTCGCTGATGCTGCGGCTCGTAGCGGATCGACGGATCCCCGGGGCCGTGGCGATGATCGTGAAGGACGGCCAGGTCGTGTACCACAAGGCGTTCGGCATGCGCACGGCCGGGACTAACACGCCGATGCGCTCCACGGACATCTTCCAGATCGCATCGCAGACCAAGGCGATCACGTCGCTGGCGGCGATGATACTCTGGGAGGAGGGAAAGTTCAGTCTCGACGATCCGGTGGGACGGTATCTCCCGGAGTTCCGCGAGCACACGGTGCTCAAGACGTTCAACCCGAAGGACTCGACGTACGAGGCGACGGCGACGCGCCGACGCATCACGATTCGCCAGCTGTTCACGCACACCTCGGGACTCGACTACGCCGACATCGGCAGCGAGGAGTTCCAGGCGATCTACGGCAAGGCCGGCATCTCGGCGCTCGGTCGCCAGGGCGACGTGCTCGCGGACAAGATGGCGGCCCTCGCGAGACTTCCGCTACGCTACGAACCCGGCGAGCGATTCAACTACAGCCTGGGCGTCGACCTGCTCGGGCGCCTCGTTGAAGTGTGGTCGGGCATGTCGCTCGATCGGTTCTTCCGCACGCGCATCTTCGAGCCGCTGAAGATGACGGACACGTGGTTCGAACTGCCGGCCGATCGTCGGGATCGGCTGGTGCCGCTGCATCGCGTCGTTGACGGAGTGGTGGAGGGCATGGCAACACCCGAGCGCGGCGTGAACCCCGACTTCGCGGCGCGCAAGGTGACGTATTTCTCGGGGGGCGGCGGCCTGTCGTCCACCACGACGGACTACGCGCGATTCCTGCAGCTCTTCCTGAATGGTGGGGAGCTCGATGGGGCGAGGTTGATCTCGCGGAAGACCGTCGAGCTGATGCTCACCAACCAGATCCCCACGCTGACGACCGCATTCGGGCTCGGCTTCGCCCTCGAGACGCCGCAGAATGACTTTCGATCGGTGCTCACGACAGGCACGTTCTCGTGGGGAGGCGCCTTCGCGACGGACTACTGGGCAGACCCGAAGGAGAACCTCATCGGGCAGCTCTACACGAGCGTGTTCGATCTCACAGTGCCGTTCTCGAATCCGTTCAAGGTGCTGGTGTATTCCGCGCTCAAGTGAGCTGGGCGAGAGGCCGGGACCGCCACCGCACCTGACGAACATTCAGCCGGGAGAGGGCGCAGCAGGCAGGCCGCGGGCGTGGTCATCGCATCACGATGCCGACGACATGCGGGGCTTGCTGGAGGGCATCGAGCAGGCGTCCGCGACCGGTGCGCGACACGCGGACGTGATAGCTGAGCGTGGAGGTGCGGTCGTCGCCGGGGATGACGTGATGCAGCTCCCAGCGACGCGTGCGGCGATGCAGCACGCGCTCGAGGGCGGCCTGGCCCCGGGCGCCGCGTGCGGCACGAATGCGCACTGTGGCATTGAACTCGTTTCGCCTGTCCTCCAGGGGGCTAGGCAGCATCGTAAGGCGGCGTTGCCAGGCGAGTGACGCGCTGGTGAAGGCCTGGTCCGCGGCCGAATCCTCGTCAGGCAGCACCAGCATTGCGGGGGCCCGCTCTGCGCGACGATTCGTCACGTTCGCGAACGGCCGGCGCAGGCCCACGACGCCGACCATGGCGGCCAGCCTCGCCCGCATCGCCAGCATGCCCGGGACGAGCATCGCCACCACCGGCAGAACTGCGATCGCGAGCAGTCGACGTGTGGCCCACGCCAGTGTCGCCGGTCGCACGGATTCAAAGAGGGAAGGCATGGGAGGCCTACCAGTGGAGGAACGTGCGGCGCGCGGCGGCAGCAGCCGTCGTGGCCGTGTGCGGCATCGCCTCGAACTCACCGGTGAGTTCGCCCTGGCCGCCGAGGTCGGCCACGATGTGCGCCACCGGGACCACGCCCGTGGCGAGCCACAACTCGGCGGCACGACGCAGAGGTAATGAGATGCCCGTCGGCCCCGGGGCGGATGAGGTGGCGCGGGCGTTGCCTTTGTAGGCAGTCCGAAGGTCCCTGCCCATGAGGGCCTTCGCCTTCCCAACCGGAGCACGACGTGACCACACCCACACGGCGGGC
>JACMLI010000541.1 GCA_014379705.1 Gemmatimonadaceae bacterium | reverse complement strand
CGTTGGCTTCCAGCGCCCCCCGCTGTCGGGATCGAAGGTCCCGGCGACGCCGCCAATGGCGCTGTCGGCACGTTCGTACATCGTGCGTGTCATGCCGAGGGGACGCGTGATGGTGCGCTCGACGTGCTTGCGGAAGTCTTCCTTCGCCGCACGCTCCACTGCGGCGCCCAGCAGGTTGTAGCCGTAGCTGGTGTAGAAGTACCGCGTCCCCGGCTCAAAGAAGAGCGTATCTCGCACGAAGATGTCGAGCGCCTCGATCACGGTGGCGTATCGCCGGGGCGGGCGCGAGAAGTCGGCGCCCACGTAGTGCCGAACACCGCCGAGGTGCCCTGCAAGGAGGCGTGGTGTCACCGTCCCACGCACTGGCATGAACTCGGGAACGAGTTCTGACACGGGCGCGTCGAGGGTCAGGCGCCCGACAGATGCAAGCTTCAAGGCCGCCGTCGCGGTGAAGAGCTTGGAGATGCTCCCGACGCGAAAGCGCGTGGTATCGCTCACCTTCACCTTGCCGTCCGCGTCGGCTTGACCCCAGGCGACAGAGACGACCTCGCGGCCCTCGCGCATGACCACGAGCTGCGCCCCCGGAATGCCAAGGGCCTGCATGCGCGCGACGAAGTGTGCACGCACGCTGTCGGGTGACACCTGCGCCACGGCGATGCGACTCGACAGTAAAAGCGCCGCAGGCACCAGCCAGCGCACCGATCCACGCATCCAGGATGCTCCGTTCAAGGAGTTGGGAAGCTACCGGGACCGGCCCACACGAGCCGGGCGAGTGGGGTGGAACGCCCGCGAGGCATGGCGAGATGCAATGGTCGAATGCAGCCTTCGGCTCGAGGCGGATGGAAATGGCTTCAAACCCCCTCCCCCGAGGCACTGTCCAACCCGCCAGTCCCTGACCACTGAGCACCCATGAAAACGACCACCCTCCTGCTGGCTTCGCTGGCCCTTTCCACGGCCGCGGGGGCGCAGAATATCGTTGGACGAAACGACCGCACCTGGACGCACAGCGCACGCGTGAGCGCCGGCGGTGACATCGGCATCTTTGCCCCGCAGGGTACGATCACGGTGACCGAAGGAAGCGGCAGCACCGTCGAGTATCGCGCCGAGAAGGTTCGCGGCGACGCCGACGACATCGGCTTCATCGTGCTGACGTCGTCCAACGGCATCACCATCTGCGCCGTGTACGACGAGGACGATGAGTGCCGCGAGAATGGGATGAGCAGCAATCGGCGCCGCAACTGGGGCGGGCGGTGGAACGAGCGCGCGAGGGCAAACATCACGGTGACTGTCCCCCGCGGGACGAGCCTCAACGTGTCCTCGGGCAATGGCGAGGTGGCCGTCACGGCGGCCGCGTCGGAGGCCAAGGTCGCGAGCGGCAACGGCAAGGTGCGGGTGCGTGGCGTGCAGGGGCGCGTGGACGCGTCGAGTGGCAACGGTACCGTCACCATCGATGACGTCACGGGACCGGTGCACGCGAGCTCCGGCAACGGCGACGTGTCCATCGGCACGGTCAATGGCCCGGTGTCGGCCTCGTCGGGCAACGGCGACATCCTGGTCTCGATGGATCGCCTCACGGGTGACGGGGACCTGGACTTCAGCTCGGGCAACGGGCGCATCGAGGTCACGGTGCCCTCGGACTTCTCCGCCCAGGTGCAGGCGTCCACCGGCAACGGGCGCATCACGACGGACTTCCCGATCCAGCTCATCGGTCGCATCTCCCCCACGAGGCTTCGCGGGACCATCGGGGACGGCAAGCGAAAGCTCACGATGAGCACCGGCAACGGCTCGATGGAGATCCGCAAGCGCTAGGCAGGACGTGACTTGCAGAAGGGCCAGGAGCGTTGCCTGGCCCTTCTTGCGTCTCCCCATCTTCTGCGGCTGAATCAAGGGACGGTGGTTCGGGCCGATACTCTTGAGTGGAACCTCGTCCGATGGTGAGAGCAGTGGAGATACGTAGATCCCCGGCAGAACGCGTGGAGTGTGTGGTCGACGTCGTGTTGCGCGACGTTGGCGCCTCGCATCCCCTGATCAGCACGCTGTCCCACACGGTGAACGTGAGCGAATCCGGGCTCCTCATCGAGGTCCCCAACCGCCTCGACGCCTGCGTGGGTCAGGAGGTCGTCGTAACCCTCACCTGGCCTGGTGGGACGTTCGAGAGCGAGGCGACCATCGTGCGCTTCGAGAGCCCGTACTGGCGTGACGGGGCGAGCAGCGTGATGGGCCTGCATGTCGCGCAGACGCTACCGTCGGACCTCATCAGCATGGGCACGGCGTCGTAGCGGCGGCTCCGACGCGTGTCCGCGTCGGACGAACGACCGGTGACGCCTGCCGTTGACGCGCCTAACTTCTCGCGATCCCGCTCGCGAGGTCTTGCCGTCGATGCGCAGCTCCCTTTGCCTGGCCCTTCTTCTCACCGTGGGGAGCCAGTCCCTTGGTGCCCAGGGCTCCACGGGTGCCGAGGCCCGCGCCACCGCCCGCGCGTGGCGTGAGGGGCACGAGAGCGAGATCCTGCGCGAGTTCGCGACGCTGCTCGCCCTGCCGAATGTCGCGTCGAACCTCGCCGACATTCGACGCAACGCCGACCTGCTCATGCGCATGCTGCGCGCGCGGGGTGCCGAGGCTCGGCTGCTCGAGGTCGAGGGCGCGCCGCCTTCGGTGTACGGCGAGCTGAAGGTGCCAGGGGCGACGCGGACGGTGGTGCTATACGCACACTACGACGGACAGCCCGTGAACCCGCGGCAATGGTCCGGCGCACCGTTCACGCCGGTGCTGCGCGACAAGGCACTCTTCCAGGGTGGGAAGGAGATCCCGTTCCCTGCAGCCGGGCAGCGCGTGGATGGGGAAGCGCGCCTCTACGCCCGCTCGGCGAGCGACGACAAGGGCTCAATTCTCGCCATGCTCACGGCGCTCGATGCCCTCAGGAGCAAGGGGCAGGCGCCGTCCGTCAACATCAAGTTCTTCTTCGAGGGCGAAGAGGAGGCCGGTTCCGCGCACCTCAAGGCGATCCTCGAGAAGTATCGCGACCTCCTGAAGGCCGACGCGTGGCTCTTCTGCGATGGCCCCGTGCACCAGAGCGGCGTGCAGCAGGTGGTGTTCGGGCTGCGTGGCGTGACGGGGCTCGAGCTCACGGTGTACGGCCCCGGGCGCCCGCTGCACTCCGGGCACTACGGCAACTGGGCGCCCAATCCCGGCGTGTTGATCGCCAACCTCGTGGCGTCCATGCGTGACGATGAGGGACGCATCAGGATCGCGGGCTTCTACGACGACGTACGCGCCCTCAGCGCCGCGGAGCGCAGCGCCATCGCCGCGCTCCCGCCCATCGACCGTGAACTCCGCACCTCGCTGGCCCTTGCCCGCAGCGAGGCAAACGACGCGTTGCTTGCCGAGCGCATCATGATGCCGGCCCTGAACGTGCGCGGCATCCAGGTCGGGGGCGTGCAGGATCTTGGCGCCAACGTCATCTCCACCGAGGCGCACGCCTCGTTCGACTTCCGCCTCGTGCCGAACCAGACGCCCGCGCGCGTCCGCGAACTCGTGGAAGCGCACGTGAGGGCGCAGGGGTATCACGTCGTCGCCGACTCGCCATCGGTCGCGCTGCGCCTGCAGCACCCGAAGATCGCGCGGATGCGCTGGGAGACGGGCTACCCGGCGCAGCGCGCGGCGATGGACCATCAGTTCTCGAAGGCACTGGTGGCCAGCATCGCCGATGGCGCGCCGCAGGCACCGCTCCTCGTGCCCACGCTCGGCGGCAGTGGCCCGTCGTACATGTTCACCGAGGTCCTCGGCGTTCCCGTCGTCACGCTGCCGATCGCGAACGCCGACAACAACCAGCACGCCGCCAACGAGAACCTGCGGGTGCAGAACCTGTGGAATGCGATCGAGATGTACGCGGGGCTGATGCGCGGGCTGGGGCGGGCGTGGGGAGCGGCGGTGGTGCCGTGATTCGGGATTCGTTATTCGTGATTCGGCGTGATTCGTCCGGGGCTTCGTCGCTCCGGCGAAGGTCGGAGCCCCGTGTCGTTCGCGTGGGCGTGGTTCGAGCGCGCACGCTCTCCGCAATGATCGCTCTTCTCTGCGCCTGCGCCGCGGAGCCCCCGGCCACGAAGGACCTCACCACGACGGTGGACTCCGCGGGGGTGCGCATAACGACGATCGCCATGGCGCCCGGCGATGTGCCACGATGGACCGTGGATTCGGTCCCTGCCCTGACCCTCGAGAGTCCGGACTCCACCGGCTTTGTGTACATCAGCGCGGCCCGCTGGCTCGGCGACGGCCGCCTGCTCGTCGCCGATGCGCGGCAGCTCGGCATCTACATTTACGACGCCTCAGGCAATCACCAGCGCACCCTCGGCAGGAAGGGCGAAGGTCCCGGCGAGTTTCGCAACATCATGACGGTGTCGGTGGTGCACGACACGATTGGTGTCTGGGATCTCGGCGAGCGGCGGTTCTCGGTGTTTACGGCCGACAGCGGCTTTCTCCGCCTCCTTCCCACGCCAACCGCGAGCAGCGCCTACCATGTCGCGCGCGAGGTGTGGCTGGTCCGCGGAGATCACGCTCTCACATACTGGTTGCGCGCCCCCCTTCTCGATCCGATTCCCCAGGGCGTTCGCATCCGCAGGTGGCAACACGACGCCGACCTCATGCTGAGCGACGGGAACGGCGCCGTCACCGGTCAATCGCCGACGTTCAAGGGGATCTACTCGGGCCAGGGCCAGCGCGGCGATGCCAGGCAGGCGTTCTCGAACGCTCCGTTTGTGGCAGCGGCGGCGGGTCGCATTGCCTACGGCTCGGGTGAAACGTTCGAGGCCCACCTGACCAACGGTTCGCTTGTTCCCGAACGCGCTGTTCGGTGGCCCATGGCCAACGAACCACTGACCGAAGCCGAAGTCACGCGAACCCGAGAGGCGTTACGCCTCTCGATGCCACCCGGTGCTCCCCCGACGAGGATGGAGGAGGCGCTCTCGACCATCGTGGCGCCGGAGCTGCTCCCGAAAGTGCGACCACCCGTGAGTCGTGCCGTCTTCGGTGACGCGGGCGAACTGTGGTTAGGCAGGTTCGAGCCACCGGTGCGCGGCCTCGCCGAATCATACGACTGGGTCGTCCTCGATGCCCTGGGCACTCCGCGCGGGCGGGTCGTGCTCCCCGAAGGCACGCGACTCGAAGCCGTCCGGGGAAACGAGCTGCTGGTGTCGGTTCGCGACTCGCTGGACGTGCAGCGCGTGGAAGTGCGGAAGTTCGTCCGCCGTTAGGCGGTTCGTCGCACCGGCGAAGGGAGGAAGCCGTGGTCGCACCTGCGAAAGCAGCGTGCCCAGGGTCGTTTGCCGGAATGCCCACAACAACGACCCTGGGCTCCTGCCTTCACAGGAGCGACGAGGATGACGCTACTCGTCGCCCACGCCTCCCTTCTTCGTGCTGAGGGCCAACGTCACCGCGCTCCCCACGATGAGCGCGGCGCCGACGAGGGTCCATGCCCCGGGACGCTCGCCGAGCAGGATCGCGCCCCATGCACCGGCGAAGACGACCTGGAGGTAGCCCGTCGTCGTGGCCCGCGCAGCGGTCTCCAGCTGCAGGCCTTTTGTCATGTACGTCTGCGCCACCTGCGTGGCTGCGCCCGCGCCGACGAGGTAGAACCAGTCCAGCGGGCCCGGCATCAGCCACCGCCCGGTGGCCAGCACGAGGGAGATCGGTACCGCAACCAGGGGAAGGTAGAACACCACGACCGTCGGGTGCTCGCGATTCCCGATCTTGCGCACGACCGCGTACGCCGAGCCGCTGAAGAATGCGCCGACGAGACCGATCATGACGTTGGCCGGGGAGAGCGCGGTGGTCGAGAGACCGAAGAGCGCGGCAGGGCGGGTGATGCAGACAACGCCAACGAGCGACAGCGCCAGGCTCGTGAGCTCGGCACGTCCCACGCGCTCTCCCAGCCAGAGTCCCGCAATGAGTATCGCGAAGATCGGGTTGGTGTATTGCAGCAGGCTCGCCTCAGCGAGCGGGTTGTTGACGAGCGAGTGAAAGAACCCCAGCAGCCCGATGGTCCCGCATAATCCCCGCAACAGGAGGAGGCGGCGATGTGTCCCGAGCACCGGTCGCACGCCCGCACGACGCACCGCAGCGTAGCTCAGGATCAGCGTGATCACCGTGCGAAAGACGATGATCTGCATCGCTGGCATGCGCTGGCCCGCGAGCTTGACCAACAGGCTCATGATGGAGAACCAGAAGGCACCGATCGCCATCGCCCGGATGCCCGGCGAAATGGCGCGGGCGACGCCTCCGTCGGCGCTCACGGAATGGTTCTCCATATGGCCCGCATTCTAGCGACCGTCGCGCCCGTGGCGCCAAATGCGCTACGACAGCCGTCGCGCTGCCAGGCGGGCCCGCGCTCCCCTTGAATTCCTAGGGAAGACACATCACCTTCTCCCTAGAAACCATAGGGGAGATGGCATGCAGACCGATACCCTCGAGTTGCTCCGCGGCACGCTCGACCTGCTCATCCTGCGCGCGCTGAAGGTCGAGCCCACCCATGGCTACGGCGTGCTGCGCTGGATCGAGCGCGCCACGGGCGATGAACTAAAAATCGAGGAAGGGTCGCTCTATCCCGCCCTCTACCGCCTCGAGAAGCGCGCGTGGATCACGTCGGAGTGGGGCTTGTCGGAGAACAACCGGCGCGCGCGCTTCTACTCCCTGACGCGCAAGGGCCGCACGCAGCTCGAGACCGAGGTCGACGCCTTCGTGCGGTTCGCGCACGTCGTCTTCCGTGCCCTCGACATTTCGCCTGTCACCGTGCCGGAGGCCTCATGAAGCCCGATCGCCAGCGTCGCTACCTGCGCTTCCTTGGCGCGCGCCCCGAGGCCGACGTCGAGGACGAGATTGCCTTCCACATCGAGATGCGGGCCCGCGAGCTGATCGCACGCGGACTCGATCCGGTCGCCGCCCGCGAGGAGGCCCG
>JACMLI010000540.1 GCA_014379705.1 Gemmatimonadaceae bacterium | reverse complement strand
GCCGGCGCGACGCGCGTGAGCTCTTCGGCGAGCCCAGTGACGACCTTGAGTTCTCGACGCGACTGCTCCGGTGACGCCACCGACACGATCAACCGCCCAGCGCCCGCGATGGTGTGGTTCCATGCAAACGTCCGCACGAACGGCCCCTGCCCGATCAGCGTCGGCGCACTGGTAAGAATGCTCAGGGGGGAATCCGCGCCGATGACACTGGCACGAATCCCCCCTGGACACGCCTAACGGTTCCTGCCGCAACTTGCCCTAGTTGATGTAGCCCATGTAGAGCAGCCGGTTCGGCGAACCCGCGCCCGGGTTCGTCACGATACCGAAGGTGGCGTTCGCGACGAGCGAGTTGCGCACCTGCGCCGGCGTCCACGCCGGGAACTTGTCTCGGAGCAGCGCCGCAGCGCCGGCCACGTGCGGCGAGGCCATGGACGTACCGCTGAGCAATGCGGTCGTCGCCGCGCCACCGATCCACGCCGCCCGGATGTTGCGACCCGGCGCGAAGATGTCGAGGCAAACGCCGAAGTTGGAGAACGACGAGCGACGATCCGGAATGGCCGGCGGTACGCCCGCCCCAGCGGGATCACCGGTCGAGCCAACCGTGATCGCACTCGCGGCGCTGGCAGGCGACGCGCCGCAGGCGCTCAGGTTGTCGTTGCCCGCAGCGACGACCACCGAGTTGCCGGAGGCGACGAGCGCATTGACGGCCGCGTTGGTGGCCGCGCTGAAGCCGCCACCCAGGCTCATGTTGGTCACGGCCGGGGCGACATCGTTGAACTGTACCCAGTTGACGGCGGAGATGATGCGCGAGAATGGTGCGCCACCGCTGCAGCCGAACACCCGCACGGGGTGAATGATGACGCCCTTGGCGACGCCGAAGGTGTTGCCAGCGGCCGTGCTCGAGACGTGGGTCCCGTGCCCGTTGCAATCACTGACGGTCGGTGAGCCCGGGACGAACGAGACGCCCGCGCCGATGCTGCCCGCGAAATCGACGTGCCCGAGGTTGATCCCGGAGTCGATGATGTAGACATGGATGACGACGCCGGGCGCCCCGCCCGTGCGGAAGTACTGGTACGTGCCGTTGAGCGGCAGCGGGCGCTGGTCGATGCGGTCCAACCCCCAGGTGCCGGCGACGCCCTGGATCGCCTGTGCGCCGGCGCCCTGGTCCATGTACACCATCGCGTCCTTCTCGACGAACTCGACGGACGCATCGGCGCGAAGCCGCTCGAGTGCGGCGGGCGAGAGCTCGGCAAGGAATCCCTTGAGCGCGCGGTCCCACGTGGTCCGGATCTGCACGCCGGCCATGGCGCCGAAGCGCGCCGCCGAGGCGCCGACATCCCCTTCGGTGTCCTTCAGCACGACGATGTAGTCGTTAGGCCCGGCGCCCGTGCCGTCGGCCTGGACGGCCTCGCTCGGGGTATCCGGCAACTGCGGTTCCGTCGGACGAGTCGTGTCGCTGCAGGCTGCGACGGTCGCGAGTGCGGCGACGGCGATGTGGCGTGTGGTACGCATGTCCTGTCCTCCTCCTCTACCCAGTGATTCACGCAGCCCCGTGCCGCGAGAGGTCTCGCGCGGTCTGTCGGCGAGACAGGAGAGAAGGTGGGGGCCCTGATGTCGCGTGAACACTGGGGCTGCCCGTAGAAGAGTCCGGAGGAATGGCTGCGACTGCTGGAACGGAAACGCCGAGGTGCGGCGACGCCGGTGTGTTGGCAGGCGTCGAAGCTCCTCGGCGTGGCTACAACGAGCGCCAGGCATCAGTCACACGGATAGACCCGTCCGTTCTGCCCGCGGGCATAACGCGTCCAGAGAGCCGCACGCTTTTCGTGGGAGCCGGAGGCCCTCACCCAACCCACCACGCGCCCGCAGGTGTTCACGTCGACGCCATGGCTCACCGTGTATGGCTGCGGCATGGGCAGCATGTCGCCGTATCCGCCGCCGTTGAACCAGGTGCTCGAGAACGCGCGATTGCGCCCGTTCGGGAGCTTGAGCGTCCCCACGTGGCGACGCTTGTTGCTGATCGCCGACTCGGGTGCGCCGAGGACGCCGCTCACGGGCGGGTAGAACTCGTAGTTGGTCCAGCTGATGTAGGTCTCGGTGTTGCCGGTGGTAGGGTAGCTGCTCCACCCGACCCACTGCCCGCTGTCGTTGATGTCGTACGCACGGCTGGAATCCGCATAGAGATCGACGCCATTGTTGAGCGGCAGGATGACCTTCGTGTTCTTGGCCGCGTCCCACAGCATCCCGGAGTAGAGCGAAAACGTCGTATAGAAGTCGCCGAAGCCGACGATCTTGCCTGACGAGTTGATGGCGCGTGCCTCGGTGCTGAGGCCACTCGTCACCCACGGATTGAGGTCCTCGAGCTGTCCGTTCATCCATCGTGAGGCGTGCCAGTCGGCGCGGGCGACCCGGATCGAGCCCACGACCACGCCCGAGTTGTTGATGGCCCGCGCGATCGAGCCGAGCACCGTGTCGGTGCCGGGCAGGCGACCGATCACCCCGGTCGGGTTCCACTTGACCGCGGTCTGCACGAGCGGACGCGCGGCGGTGGTCGCCGAACCGACGATGTCGCCCTGCAGGTTGATGCCTAACGCGCGGCTGGTCGGGTAGCCGGGCTGCGTCCCGAGGTCGCGCATGGTACCGTGCTTGTACCTGAAGGCATGGACGGCGCCGCTGGCCACGTTGCCAAAGCCCACGATGGTGCCGCTATCGTTGACCGCCGTCGCCTCCGTCCAGGTGCCACCGGGGAGCAAGGGCAGGACCATGAACTCCCAGTTGCTCGCGGCCGCGGCGCTCACGTCGGCGTGAGGCGCCACGGCGTCGGCCCGAGCAAGGGTCGTGGCCGTCGGGTCGGCGCAGGCCGTGACGACGAGCCCCGACGCCACCATCGCCAGGGCGCTGACCCTTTGCGGGAACGAGGTCATGAGACGCTCCGCGCGGCGCGCCAGGTGGTCTCGCTCGCGCACGCCGTGCGAGCGAGCGTGACGAACGCGCCTCGTGCGACCTCGAACTGGCACGTTGCGGCGTAGAACTCCGGCCAGATGTCCACCTGGCGCAGGTACGGGTCGAGGACCCGGGAGACGTTGGGACCGGCGTAGACGCCGCAATGAGGACAGTCGCGCGGCCTTGCGGGTGGCAGGACCGCGAGGGTCGAGACGAGCACGGTGACAGCGAGCATGGCGGGCTCCAGGGAGGGTGAATCAACGTCCTGCCCTGTAAGGCGCAGTATGCCCGGAAAACCGGCCAACCCGGCTGCGGCCACACGCCGACGCCCAACGGTTGGTGGGCGCTGGGGTCCCTGACGAGGGCGGAGCACGCGCATCGCCTTCCCCTTTCGCGCGTTCGCACGCAGTCTCCCTTCGGCCTTTCTCCTCCTCTGCATGGACCACCTGCGGGCCTCGCTGGAGCCGACCCTGAATCCCTCGCGCGTGGGCGCATGATCGAGGCGCGGGGACTCGTGCGCCGATTTGGGGAACGCACCGTGGTCGATCACGTATCGTTCTCGCTCCGACCGGGCGAGGTGTGCGCGCTCCTCGGGCCTAACGGCGCCGGAAAGACGACCACGGTGCGCATGCTCCTCGGCCTCATTCGCCCGTCGGAGGGCTCGGCGACGGTGGCGGGGGTCTCAGTCCCCGGGCCCGCCGAGGACCACGCGCGGTTGCGCGGGATGGTCGGGCTTCTCACGGAAACACCGGGCTTCTACGACCGGTTGACGGCGCTGGAGAACCTCTTGTTGTTCGGTCGGCTCTACGGCATTCCCCAGCCGCTTCTCTTGAAGCGGATCGAGGGGCACCTCACGTCCCTCGGCCTGTGGGAGCGTCGCGATGACATGGTCGCGACGTACAGCAAGGGCATGAAGCAGAAGCTGGCCCTTGTGCGCGCCATCTTTCACGAGCCCGACGTCATCTTCTTCGACGAACCCACGGCGGGCCTCGACCCGGAATCGGCGCGCGTCGTGCGGCAGCTCATCGCGTCGCTCAAGCGCGCGGGACGCACGATCGTGCTATGCACGCACAACCTCGCCGAAGCCGCTGAACTCGCGGACGTCGTCGGGGTGCTGCGGAGCAGGCTCCTCGCTTTCGGGCCCCCGGATACCCTCGGTCGCGCGGCGCAGGCGCCGCTCTGCCACGTGGTGCTGACCGCTCCGGCCGAGGGAGCGCTCCGAGTCGTCAGGCAAATGGAGGGGGTGCTGCAAGTGGAGCCTGCCGGGCCACGCCTCGCCATTACGGTACGCGACGCCGACGTGGTCCCCCGCGTCGTGACGGCGCTCGCCGCGGCCGGATTCGGCATTCGGGACGTGCGTCTGCACGAGCGCACGCTGGAAGATGTGTATCTCGAGGCAGTGGGCGCCGACGCATGACGCGCGACGTGCTCTTCACCTTTCTCCGAAAGGAGGTCCGCGACCTGCGGGGAAACGCGCAGGTGTGGCCGGGCTACCTGATCCTCCCGCTGCTCGCCGTCGCCCTGCCCGTCGTCATGCTCGCGTTCGTACCGTTCAATGCCCCCGCAAGCCTCGATCCCGACCTGGAGATGCTACTCCGCCTTGCCGGGCGCGACCCGTTGCTGGCCGCGTACCCCCAGGGCGAGCGGCTCGCGCGTCTGATGGTGCGCGAGACCGGCGCGCTCTTCCTGATCATGCCGGTAATCCTGTCCGGAATGAGTGCGGCGCTGGCGATCGTGGCTGAGAAGCAGCAGCGCACGCTCGAGCCGATCCTTGCCACGCCTGTGTCGGACCGAATGCTCCTCCTCGCCAAGCTCCTCGCGGCGGTCGGGCCTGCCGTGGTGGTCACGTGGATCGCCGCGATCCTCAACGTCATCGGGGTGGCGGTGGTCTCGTCGATGCGGCTCGGGACCGTGATCCTGCCGGGCGGGGCGTGGCTCCTCGCGGTCCTTGTGCTCGCCCCCCTTTGCGGGGTGGCGGCGGCACTTGTGGGTATGCGCGCCTCGATGCGCTCTAAAGATGTGCAGGCGGCGGTGCAGGTTGCGGGGCTCTGGGTTGTTCCCGCTGGTTTGGTGCTCGTCGGGCTGGTGGGTCGCCCGGCGCTGCGCAGCCTGGTGGCCGGGGTGGTGGCCAGCGTGCTCGTCGCGGCGCTCGACTGGTGGCTCTTCCGCCGCAACGAGCGGAGGTTCGAACGAGAGGAGATCCTTACGCAGTGGGTATAGGGTCGATACTGCACCTTTCCTCCACGTTCCAGTTCCTTGAGCACCCGTCGCACACCCGCAGCGGTCGCCCCATCGCCCGCATTCGTCCTCGGTCTGCACGTCATGCTGACGGCACCAGTCGTCCCACCATCGGTTGGCGCCCGCGCTCGTTGCCCTCATCTTTCAGAGCCTTACCACCGGAGCGTCGAATGCGCGACAGTCAGTCGGACATCCTGAGCCCTGCCTCCCGTCGCGACTTCCTCACGCACGTGGGGCTCGGGAGTCTCGCATTGGCCGCGAGCGCATGCGCGCCGGGATCGACTGGCGCCGTCGCGACCACCCCCACGCCAGCTCCCGCAGCGACGCCCCCGGCGCAAGGCACCGCACGGCCCGGCCGGAACGCTCCACCGATCGCCATCCCGCCAACGTCCGCCGACGGCCCGTGGGATCACTCGTGGATTGACCGCCTCAAGGGTGCCCGCTACAAGCTCGTCTTCGACATCGGAGCGTACCAGAACGGCGGTGGTCTCTACTATGCCCGCAACTACCTCAACGGCATGCGAGATGGCTGGCAGATGGAGACTCCGGATGTCATCGCCATTCTCGGTATCAGCGGCGATGCCTACCCGATCATCTTCAACGATGCGATGTGGGAGAAGCACGCGATGGGTGCGTCGAGCAAGACTACCGATTCGCGGACCGGCGTGACGGCCGTGCGCAACATCTGGTGGCAGCCCCGCGCCGGCGAGTCGATGGCCGAGTTCGGAGTGGACGTGCTCCAGCGGCGCGGTGCCCAGGTGCTGTTCTGCAACAACGTGTTCCGGGGAGTAATCCGCAGCATCATGGCGCGCACGCAGCGCCCGTACGCCGAGGTGCGCGCGGAACTTGCGGCGAACATGTTGCCGGGAGTTGTGGTGGTTCCCGCGATCGTGGCCGGGATGGCGATGGCGCAGGCCAACGGCGCGGCGTACGTGTACGCAGGAGCGTGACGCGCGAGCAGTCAATCCCGTTGACGCGGCGTGTGGGTTCCTGCTGCACGGCGCACCAGCAACACGCGATCCCTCGGGTGGACGGGTCGTAACAAACTTCCGCCTTCGACCGCCGTCGGGCTGCGAGCATTCGCCTCCCTCTCCCGCAGGCCGCGCCGATGAAGACGATCTGGATGCTCACTGGATGTGCCCTGCTGGCGACCGCCCCCACTCCAGGCGCCGCCCAGGCGCGCGGTGCCGGGTCGATCGACAGTGTCATGACCGAGCTCTATGCCTCCGTGACGCGGGTACCCGGCAAGCCCTTCCCCTGGGATCGCCTCCGCGCGGTCATGTGGCCCGGTGCCATCATGCTCCCGCAGGCCAGCCAAAGCCCGGGAGCGAGCGCGCCGGTCGGTGTCGAAGCCTTCATCGCCCGGGTCGACTCGTTCACCACGCCCGCGCTGAGCGCGCCTAACGACCAGGGCTTCTACGAACGCCAGACCAACCTCGTCGTGGACCAGTGGGGCGACATCGCGCAGGCCTTCACGACCTACGAGAAGGGGCCGTACGAACCCCGCCGCATCATGTCGCGCGGCATCAATACCGTGCAGCTCATTCGCCGCAGCGGACGCTGGTACATCCTGAGCATCACGTGGGACGAGGAGAACACCGCCGGGCCGCTGCCACCGAAGTACCGCGGGAAATAGGACGGCCGGAGCTCTGCCAGGAGTCCGGTAGCGCTCCTCACCCCGCCATCAGCCCGGGATCTGAAGCCCCACCTCGAACACCCCGCGATAGCCGCCGGCCGTGGGAGTCACGTCCAGCATGAGCGCCTGCCCGCCCTGCCGAAAGATCCCATCGCGTTCGTTGCGCGTCCTGCGCCCACTCTTGCCCGCATACGGATCGTTCGCAAAGACGCGGTCCGTCAACGCATCATCGAAGTAGAGCTGCGAGGTGAAGTCGTAGCGGCTCACTCCCGCGGACGGCGTGCGCACCTTGAAATGGATGTGCACCGTCCGCCCCTCGTACCACCCCGGATAGATCGTCGTGAACCGCGCCACGCCACTGCGATCGGTGAGCTGATGGCCGCGCAGCCACTTCTGCCCGCGTGTGTCGAACAGCCCGTTGGTGTCCTTCACGTCGGAGTACGCGCCGAGGGCATCGCACTGCCACACGTCCACCATCGCCGCCGCGAGTGGCGTGCACGCGCCGCTCCCTACGCGGCTCACGCGGAACTCGAGGTCGAGCGGCGTGCCGGGACGCACGTCATCCTTGCCGGGTTCCGCGCGGATGTCGGTGCGCTCCATCGTGCGGTCCACGAAGTACGGTCCCTCGGTCTGCGCGGGCCGGACCACGCAGGCAGGAAGGCGTTGCTGCACGACACCCGGCCCGATCAACGCTCGACGATCGGTCAGCAACCCGAAACTGCCGACACCAAGGAGGGCTAGCACTTCGCGCCGCGAGAGCACGCGGCCGATGGGAAGGTCGTCGTTGTCCATGGATGGAGCCCGTGAGAGGAGATGGTGTGCGAGCCCAACGCCAGCGTGGGACGTCCTGGTCTCGGGGATGTTAGCAGTTCTTCCCGACAGTGGCCCCACCGCCGGGGTGTGGCTATCGTCCTGTGCTCGATGATGGTAGGCTGGCGAGCCGACCCATCTGCTCCCATCATCCTTTTGGTGCACATCGGCCCGCACTCCGCTCCTGACCCCGCACCACCCGCGATGACCCTTCCGCCTCTGGACCCTCTCGTTCGCGACTTCATCGATGTCGCGGGCGCCGAGCCGTCCACGCACCCAACGGATCGGCTCGAGGATGGGAGGCCAGGACCTCGTGGCCGCACTCCGGCCCGGCGGCCAGGGCTGCCGGTGGTGGTGATGTCGGGCTGCGCGAGCGGTCGCAAGGCGGGCGAGAAGGAGATGCTCGCGCGGGAGCACTTCCTTGCCAAGCCATTCACGACCGAGTCCCTGCTCGTGCAGGTCCGTGTTGCGCTCACGGGATCCAGCGCTGCAAACCTCCTCCGCTGATGAAGATTCCCCAGCACGCCCACGCCAGGGCATCCACATGATCGCCGCCGCCCTCGATTTCATTTGCCTGGAGCTTCGCACCTACCTCGGCGTTGCCGAAGCCGATGTTACCGCCGGCGCGGCGCGCATGCTCGCTGGACCGGACAGGCCGCCGGGAGTGTACCTCTCCGTGGTCAACATCCACGAAGACGCCGCGCTCCGGAGCCAGCCGAGGGTCGAGCGTGGAGGCGTATCGCAGCGCGTCGGGCCGCCGCTGCACCTCAATATCGACCTGCTCTTTGCCTTCGAGTTCCCGACGTACGCGGCAAGCCTGGCGCACCTCTCGAAGACGATCGAGCGCTTCCAGTTGAAGCCGCTGTTTTCGTCGGACACGCAGGCCGCCCCTGACGCGACCCCGCTCCCCGTGTCGATCGAGAAGCTCGTCTTCGAGATGGTGAACGTGGACTTCGAGGACCTGCACCACCTCTGGGGGGCGCTGGGGACCGCGTACCTCCCGTCGGTACTCTACCGCGTGCGGCTCGTGAAGGCGCAAGCGAGCGCCGAGGCATCAGCGCCGGGAGGGGCTCGCTAGGGGGCCGTCCGGCACAAGGCGATAGCCAAGCTTGCGCACGGTCAGGATGTATCGCGGTTGCACCGGATCGTCGCCGAGTTTCCGGCGCAGCTCGACCATGTGCGTGTCCACCGTCCGCGAATGGACGCCCGCTCCATACCCCCAGACCTCGCGGAGGAGGGAACTGCGAGACACCACCGCGCTACGATGGCGCAGGAGGGCGAGTAGCAAGTCCCACTCCCGCGGCCGCAGGATCACCGGGTCTCCCGCACGCGTCACCGTCCGCGCGCGCAGTGAAATGACGGCGTCGCCGATCATCACGTGCTCGCGGTCCTCGCTCTCCAGCGTCCGCGATGCGCGCCGCGTGAGGGCACTGACGCGCGCCAGCAACTCGCGCAGTCCAAAGGGCTTGGTGACGTAGTCGTCCGCTCCCGCCCGGAAGCCGCGCAGCTTTTCCGCTTCCGCGCCGCGAGCGGAGAGGACCAGCACCGGTCCGTTGAACCCGTCGCTCCGCAGCGTCTCGAGCAGCGACAGGCCGTCGCCGTCCGGGAGCATGATGTCGAGCAGGAGCAGCTCGGGTGCGAACGACGCCACCAGCGCCCTGGCCTGCTGCACCGTCGAGGCGACGCGCACGTCGCAGCCCTCGAGCTGCAGGTTGAGCGCGATGCCGTCGGCAATCGTTGTGTTGTCTTCAACCACAAGCACGCGGGTCACGCGGGGCCCTCCGCGGCGGGGAGGGAGACGCGCAGGCGGGCCCCCCTCGACAGTGCGTCGTCGATGTGTACCGTGCCCCCCATGGCGCGGACGGCCTCGTCGACCAGTGTTAGTCCCATGCCGAAGCCGGGCCGTCCACTGGCCTCCTCCGCCCGGAAGAAGGGCGCGAAGACCTGTCGCCGGATGCCGGAAGGAATGCCAGGTCCGGCATCGTCGAAGAGCATTTCCACGGCGGCGCCGCGCCGGCGACTCGAGATCGTGACCCGTCCGCCGCCGTGCTTGACGGCGTTGTCGATCAGGTTGGCGATGACCCTCGTGAGGAGTCGCCGGTCGGCGATGACGCGCACGGCAGGATCCAACGCCACCGTGACGGCATCCGCCCCATGCGCCAACCGCGCGTCCGCAAGCACCTCCGCGACGTCCAGCGACTCGAGGGCCGGCGCGAGCTGCCGGCGCTCGGCGCCCGTGTGATGCAGGACATTGTCGACGGCGTCGATCAGGAACCGCGTCTCCCGCACGATCACGTCGACTGCCTTCGCCTGCGTGTCCGGGGAGCGCGCACGCCCCATCGCGAGGGTCTCCGCATACAGCAGGATCTGGGTGAGCGGAGTGCGCAGCTCGTGGGTCACGCCTAACGCGAGCTGGTGCCGCAGGCGGGCGAGCGCCGCCGCGCGCAGCAGGAGCGCGAAGAGCGTGACGATGAGCACCGTACCGAGGACGGCGATCAGCGTCACGTCGCCCGGGCGTGTCGGCGAGACCGCGCGGAGAAGGAGCGGGCCGGCGCGCGGGCTGGCCCACGCCTGTACCGAGAAGCCCCGTCCTCGCGATGGAATAGTCGCGTCGAGCACTCGATCGCCGTGCGGTATCTCTCTCCGCGTGACGGGTTCTCCCGCGGGTGTCGTGACGATGAACGCGAGCAGTGAATCCCAGGAGGCGCGCGATGGCAGGGCGCGCTGCGTGTCGTGCGAGGCCAGTGAGCTGAAGAACGCCGGATCGGACATGACATGCTCGCGATACTCGAGGAGCCGCAGGTCCAGTGCTGATGCGTCGGCGACGATCCCGATGTAGCTCTTCGGGGAGGGTCCGGGGGAGGCCTTGGCCATCACCAGGCGCGGATGGCCACCATGGAGCAGGGCGTACATCACGAGGTTGGAGTCTCGCCTCGAGGCTGGCATGACGTTGGCATGGAGTCCCCGCACAAACTGCGCGATGTCCCGGTCGGGCCCTGCGCCACCAATCACGAGCGCTCCCTGGTCCGAGACGGCGAACGCGGCCAGGGGGCGGGGCAGGAAGGTGCAGCGGCACTGGTGAATCGAGTCCGCCACGTGCCATGAGCGTTCAATGAAGTCGCGGTCGACGGCGCGATTGCCCGGCACCGGAATCGACACGTCGGCGAGCGCCGCCAGGGTCAGCTCGATGCGCTCGGCGAGGAAGGCGGCGGCGGTCGCCGCGTACATCCGGCGCAGTGCGTGGTCCGTGTCCCGTTGGGCGCGCACCGCCCGCCAGCCGGTGTAGCCGACGGCGGAGAGGGCAGCAACGAGAATGGCGAGGGGAAGGGCGTAGTCTCGACCCTTGAGGTGCAGTGCCACGAGCGCTCGGGCGTACGGATGCCCTCAGTGTAGCGCGCCCCGGCCCCCACCGTCAGCGCGCGCACGCCGGCCGATGCGCCGTTGTGTCAGAAAACGGTTAAACGCGGGCCGTACCCCACCGCGTGTCGCGCGCCGGACCTCAGGGAAAGACGTTAGGCGCTCCCTGCTTGGGCCCGGTCCAGCGCGCCGAGAACTGGCACGGCGGGGCGAGGGCCGCCTGGACCGTCACGACCGCGTTCATCGACTGGAGCTCGAACGTCCCGGTCATGGAAATCGAGTAGTTCACGCCCCCGATCGTGAAGGCCTGTGCGGGCGTGGAGAACGCCCCGGTGTTCGCCACGGTTCCGCTGTAGGTGCTGCCGGCATGCACCAGTTGGAGGACAGGGGCGCCCGGAGAGTGCACGACTGTGGTCGGGAACGTCTGTACCTGCGTGTTGGGGCAGCCCGAGGCAATGAGCGTCACCGCCGTCTGGTACGTGCCACCGACGCTCAGGAGTTTCGGTCCGGACGCAGGGTCGCTGCCGCCGCAGGCCAGCAGGATCGGCGCGAGGCCGTGGAGGAGTCGTCGCATATCGCGTGAAGAGGGGAGGACGCGTCACGCTAGCACGTGGCTGCCGCGGCAGCACCAGGTGCGGCCAGGAGTTCACCAATCTCGGACGATTGACGTCAGCAGCTGTAGCCCATCACACAGAGAGACATTCGCTCGGAGACGCTACGGGTCCATTCCTCCCAGAAGGCCTCACGAATCGGCCGCCCCGCCGGCACCCAGAATCGGTTGCGGAGCGCCTTGAGGTCGACTTTCTTCGCCGCGTCCGGTGGGACCATGCCCAAGCGGTACATCGAATCGAGCTGCGTGCGGATCGACGCAAAGGCGTCGTGCACGTTGCGCGTATAGTCGTGGTTCGCCATCACCGGACCATGCCCGGGTACGAGTGCTGCCACGGAATAGCGCTGCAGGGCTTCGAGCACACCGATCCATGGCATGAAAAAGGAGCCCGAGGTGTAGGGCGACGGATAGACGAGGATGTCGCCCGCGAAGAGCACGCGATCCGCCGGCAGGTAAATGATGACGTCGGACACGCTGTTGGCGGGACCCATATTGCGGAACTCCACGCGTCGGCCGCCTCCCATCTCCAGGGTGAAGGTGCCTTCGAATACCTGATCCGGCGCCGCGACCTTCACCTTCGCCAGCTCCGTGAGCTCGAACTTGCGCTGGCCGATCGAGACGGCCATCTCCGTCCTCTCCTCAGCGGTCCACGCGCGTCCGGCACTGTCACGGCCGCGTGCGAGTGACGCCTCGAGCGCCGCAAGGGTCGTACGTGAGTACGAGTTGGCTGCGAGCGCCCCGGTTGGAAGCTTCTTGAGATTCAGCTCGATGAAGGGCGCTGACTCGCGCGTGCCGAAGATGGCAAGTCCGGGGAAGCTGTCCCGATAGACACCGTTGCCATGGGTGTGGTCGCCGTGCCAATGCGTGTTCACGAGGTAACGCACCGGCTTGTTGGTGACCTGGCGGATCAGGGCGATGTCGTCGACCGCCCGTGCTGGCAAGTAATTGGAGTCGATGATGAGCACTCCATTTTCGCCGACGATGACGCCCGTGTTGCCATGCGGCCACTCATTGGTTGCCGGCTCATGAACGATCACGTACACCCCCTCGGCGAGTCGCTGCATTGTCGCGCCGGTGTCGCGTGCGACGATGTTCGGCGGCACCAGAGACACCGGTTGGGCTGGGGCGAGCGCGGCGCGGCCGAGGAGGGTCGTGAGCAGGAGGGCAGGGAAGGCAATGCGCATCGTTGCGGCGCCTCGTGGCGAGTCGGATGGCGGGGGCACCGGTGCGTGACGAGCAGAACCGGCGCCGTCCACGCTACGCGCGTCGAGCGCGTGCGGGATTGAACACCGTTGCGCGGGGGCATGCACTGCGGGGCCGCCCGTCGACGTGGCCTTAACGCACTCGTCAGCCCGACGTCACATGCGGCATGTGCCTCTCGCGTCGCTCACTCGCCGTTGCGCTCCTGCTGGGCACTGGTCTCGTCCTGCCCCCCACGCTCGACGCCCAGGGCCGACGTGCTCGACGCGGGGATGGTGGCGCTGACGCGGGGGAGCGGACCCTGGAGCACGGTGGACGTCAACGCGCCTACGTCGTGCGGGCACCACGGGCGCGCGGCGAGGCGCGGCTCCCCGTCGTGATCATGCTGCACGGCGGCGGTGGAGACGCGGCGAACGCCGAGCGCATGAGCGGGTTCACGGCGCTCGTGGAGCGTGAGGGCCTCATCGCCGTCTATCCCAACGGCACCAGCCGGCTCGGCGATCGTCTCCTCACGTGGAATGCGGGTCACTGCTGTGGCTTTGCGATGGACAACACGGTCGACGACGTCGGCTTCATCGATGCGATGCTCGATGCCCTCGCGCGCGAGTATCGCGTCGATGAGCGACGGATCTATGTGACGGGGATGTCGAATGGCGCGATGATGACGCACCGGCTCGGACGCGAACTGCGACATCGGCCGGCTGCCATCGCCCCGGTGGTGGGCGCCGTGTTCGGCGACGAAGCCCCGCCGGCCAGCGCGGTCGCCGCGGTGATCTTCAACGGGCTCAAGGACGCTTCCGTGCCGGCAAATGGTGGTTTGGGGAAGGGCCTCGGCCGCCGCGCGTGGGACGGCGTGCCGCCACGGCCCAACGTGGACCAGGGTACCTACTGGGCGCGCGCCGCTGGTTGCGGTACGACGCCAACGTCCACCGAAGACATGGAGCTCATCCACTGGACGTGGCCCTGCGCGTCGGGCGCGGCCGTGGAACTCTACCAGCTCAAGGACAATGGGCACGCGTGGCCCGGTGGCCAGGCGGGCTCACGGCGTGGCGACCGCCCCGGCGAAGCCGTCGACGCCACCGAGGTGATGTGGGCCTTCTTCAAGGCCCACCCCGGACGAGGGCGTTAGCCACGCACCCTTGTGGCCATCAGGTGCCGATCTCCGGCCACTCCCTGCACCGTGTCGAAATCGGGGTCGCTGGTTCGACGCAGAGATGAAGGCACGCAAGTCCTTTCGAACCCACGGGAGACACGACCATGAAGTTCCTGATGTTGATCAAGCACACCGAGTCCCAACGCGCTGAACCCATGCCGCAAGCGCTCCTCGACGCCATGGGCACGTTCATCCAGCAAGGCTTCGCCAGCGGGGTGCTCAAGGACACCGCCGGCCTCAAGGCGTCATCAGAAGGGTTTCGCATCCGGACGGGCGGTGGCAAGCTGCAGACCATGGATGGACCGTTCACGGAGGCCAAGGAGATCGTGGGGGGGTTCGCGATGGTGGAGGTGAAGTCGCGAGACGAGGCGCGCGACGTGGCACACCAGTTCATGGAACTGCATCGCGTCCACTGGCCGTCGTTCGTGGGCGAATGCGAGGTGCGTCCGCTCGAGGACAGGTAGTCGACTGTCATCGCGTCGCTCTTGTTCGTCGCTCCGGCGAAGGCCGGAGCCTCGTGTCGTTCGTCGGTGCGCGACTCTGCACGGGGTTCGGTGGCCTTCAGGCCGCCGGCGTGGCAGCTTTTCCCGAGCCCACTCCTCCCGGGGATGCCATGAACAGTTCGATCATCCTGCTGCGCATCATTCACATCGTGTGCGGCGCATTCTGGGTCGGCGCAGTGTTCATGACGGTCCTGTTCCTCATGAAGGCACTCGCCGACGTGGGGCCCACGGGCGGCCAGGTGATGGGGGCGCTGGTCAAGCGGCGCTACTTCGACTTCCTGCCGGCGATCGCGCTGGTGACGGTGCTGTCAGGGATCGAGCTGTTGCGCCGTGTCTCGGGGGGGGTCACGAGCGAATACATGGGCTCGCGCGCCGGGATGGTGATGAGCGTTGGCGCGCTGGCGGGTTTCGTTGCCCTGGTCATCGGTGTCGTCGTTTCGCGGCCATCGACGCTCGGGGCGGTGGCACTCATGGGGAAGGCGTCGTCGATGCTGGACGGCCCGGAGAAGGGGGCGCTGATGGGGCAGATCGCAGCGCGGCGGGCGCGCGGGGCAATGTCGCTCAGGATTGTTGCAGGACTCCTCTTCATCGCCGTGCTCTGCATGGCCGCCGCGCGTTACGCCTGATCGGGCGGCGCGTGTCATAGGCGTCGTCCACTCACTCCTCAGGAGGATGAAGCATATGCGCCGTCACGTGGCATTCAGCGTGTCCCTGGTCGCCGTCCTGGTACTCGGGGCGTGCGGTGGCGGAGCGAAAGCCGATGGGGCGGGGAGCACCAGCTCAGGTGTCGCGCTCGACGCATCCAGGGTTCCGGAGGACCTGCGCGCGCTCGTCCCCATCGTGCAGGAATGGGGCATCGGCGACGATGTCGACCGCGGCGACAAGGTGGAGGGCGCGTCGGCAGAGGAACGGCAGAAACTCCGCGACGCCCTGGCGCCGCATCAGGATCGCATCACGGCATGGCTCAACTCCTTCGGGCAGAACGTCATGCCTGACGAGGCGGCCGCGTTCATGTATGCCCAGCTGGCCCTCGAGGAAATCAACGCCGCCGAACGTCGTTAGGCAGGCGGGCGCCTCCGGGTTTCCCCATCGCCCACCTGTTGGAAGTCGATCGGAACGGGTGTCAGCCTACCGCTTGCAGCTGACGACCGGATTCCAGTCGGAGAAGAGGCCCGACGCATTGGGAGTCCAGATCCAGGCGTGCAGGTACCAGAGCTTGAGCGGCTCACTCGGGATCAGGTTCCGGCCCATGACCCTTGGCGGCGTCGAATCCGCTGGCCACACGCGGAAGGGCACGATGTACTCCACCCCGTTGAGCACGTAGCTCCCGTCGGGATGTTGGCTGTAGAGCAGGATCTCGGGGCGCTCGAGTTCGATCGTCGCGTCGACGCGGGCGCGATTGGAGTGGTGGTGCCCCATTCCTCCCGCGCTTTCATTCTCCAGGCACGCCGCGACGACGCGCGGGAACCCGGCGGCGACGGCGGCGTCGATGCTCTTGTACGCCTCCGTGGCGGCGCGCACGAGCTTCACGTCACGTGCGACCTCGGGACCGTAGGCGGCAGGATTGGAGCGTTGTCCGCGAGCGTCCTGTGCCTGGAGAGGGTTCGCTATCAGGCAAGTGAAGAGGGCAGGGAGGGTGACGCGCAACACACGCCTTGGGATGAAGCGGGGCATATCGAACCTGGTGTGCGGCAAGGGAAAGCGTCGACGCCCAGCCGTGGGGCGGTCGAGCGCCAATACCTTCGTTTCCCTTCGCACACACGAGGGCCCGACGTCCCAGCGGCGATTACGCGGGACAAGCGGTCAGCGCACATTCTCCCGTCCCAGCACGCGACCGAGAAATCGTCCCTCGACGACCTATCGCGGCAGGGACGCGGCGTAGCGCTCGAGATTCCCGAGCATGGTCCGGGCGGGTTCGCGGTCGACGATTGCGGGGTGCCGGCGACGCAGGGCCGCCACTCGCGCGCGCAAGAGCGGCGCCGAATGGAGTTCCGAGTGCGTCGGCAGGCCTTCGTAAAGCGCGAGAAACTCCGTGGGCGTGAGCAGCCCCTCGCGCGACTGGTTCCATCGCGTCTCGCCCACGCGCCATGTCGGTTGCCAACCCCGCACTTCAACGTCGAATGTCGGTGCGTCGCCGATCCAGCCCGCACGCGGTCGAAGCCACGCAGTGAGGAAGGAGACCGTATCGACCGGAGCCCATAGTGCCGTCTCGAGCCACGGGGCTGGGGAACAGTCCTCCACAAACTGCCACGGCACGAGCACCACGCGCACGCCGCGCGCGACACCGAGGGTGCTCCCGGGATCCACCATCAGTGCCGACTGACCGTACCGAAGACGCTGCGGCCCGCGCTCGCCGCGCAGGGAGGCCTCGAGCGCTTCGATGGGACCACTGGCACTGAAGCGCGGACTCCGGACATCCGCGATGGTGTCCGCGAGCGGATGCACGACCATCGGGACCGCATTGGCGTCGCGTGAGATCGGGAGCCACATCGGGTCGCAGAGCGCCGGATGCGGAGCGCTCGCGAGGGCGAGGAGGAGAACGGGGGCGACCAGCATTGCCTACGCCCCTTCCAGCGCGGCGCGCACGTCAGCCCGGCGCGGCTGGTACTCGTCAGGCTCCCGGGGCGCTCCGGCAGCCAGGAGCGCGCGCACACACCCGGGATAGTCGCCCGAGGCATCCCCCACGTGGTCAGCGCCGAAGGTGGTCCAGCCGAGTGGCGTGGACGCGTGAACACTATCGCGGAGACGGACGCTGGCGCCGGCGGCGAGCAACGCGTGCACGACTGCGATCTGGCCCGTGAGGCAGGCGTGATGGAGCGCCGTCGATTGGTGTTCGTTGAAGGTGTTGGCGTCGAACCCCGCCGCGACGCACGCGAGCACGGTCGGCCATCGCCCCACCGATGCGGCGTCGACAATGAGGCGCTGGTCCGCGGGCTCCAGAGACGCGATAGCGTCGGGGGAGGCAAGACGTCGCGCGTCCGCGGCATCGCCACGCCCGCAGGCAGCGAGCAATTTGTCAGCCGGCGACAGTGCTTCCGCTCGTGCCCCGACGCGCTCGAGGAGCGCAGCGATCGCGTTGAAGCCATGGCGACTCGCCAGGCGCCACGGCGTCCGGCCATCGCCGCGAACGGCGTGGACGTCAGCCCCATGGTCAAGGAGGAGCTGTACGATCTCGGGCTCCTGCCCACGCCATGCCGCCACGTGCAGAGACTGCTCCTGCTCGAGTCCGCACGACACGTTCGGATCGGCGCCATGCGCCAGGAGCCACTCCGCGCCATGGCGGACACGCGGCTCCTTCGCGAGGTCGTGCCAGCGAAGGAGAAAATACAGCGGCGTGTTGCCCCACTCCCCGACGTGATTGACGTCTCCGCCGGCCTCCAGGAGGAGCTCGAGCGCGTCCTCGTGAAAGTGCTCGGCGGAATGATGCAATGACTCACCGTCCGTGGGATTCGCGCCGGCGGCAAGGAGGAGTCGGGCGATCGCCGGCACACTTCGGAGCCCGGTCACCGCATAGAGCGCCGGAACGTGGTAGCGCGCATCGGACGTCTTCGGATCGGCGCCAGCGTCGAGCAAGAGTCGCGCGGTCGCGAGAAGGCCCGCATCGCCCTCCGCGGATTCTCCGTGGAGGGGAGAGTAGCACAGGAAGAGCAGGGGTTCGGCCCCGGGAACGCCCGCCTTCGCATGCACAAGCGACGGATCCGCGGTGATGAGTCGCGCACACTCGTGAGGCAGCCCGAGGGTCGCGGCGACATGCAGGCTGCGGCTCGGCAAGTCGGGGTGTGTGTCGAGCACCGCGCGCGCGCCCCCCTGGTCCTGTGCGAGGATCGCGTCCAGAAACGCGGCGACGGCGACATCGAGCAGCACCACAACCCGTCGGGTCGATCTAGGACGCGGTGCCGAGCGCGCGCTGGATGAGCGACTGCCACACCTTGTCGACCGCGTCGATCGCTTCCGTGGCGACGGCCGCGCTGCCGAGTCGGTTCGTCAGGCGGTGGTGGTTCTTGTGGTAGCTCTGCTCGTAGCGCGCGAGCGCTTGCTCCCGCGGGAGGTTCTTGGCGTACCACGACGCGACGACGGCGAGGGTCTCCTCGCTCCACTTGGATGCGGGAAGCGACCCGTCCTCGTACTGCAACACGAGCTCCCACTCCCAGGAACGGTGTTCGGCGGTGAACGTGTTCGGGTCGGTCATCCTGAATCCTCGTCGTCGATGTCGTCGGGGCCCTTCTGCTCCACCAAGATAGCGCCTCGAAACCGGGGTGAGGGGATCCGACCTCGCGGTCAGGGCTCCGAATGCAGCCGGTCTCGTGGACAGGACTTTCAGGGTGCATGATTGGGACCCATGAAGCCCAAAGAACTCACGATCCGGGGCCTGATCCTCGGCATCCTCCTGACGTTCGTCTTCACCGCGGCGAACGTCTACCTCGGCCTCAAGGTCGGCCTCACTTTCGCCTCATCGATCCCCGCCGCGGTGATCTCGATGGCGATCCTGAGCGCGGTGAAGGACTCCTCGATCCTCGAGAACAACATCGTCCAGACCGTCGCCTCCGCGGCTGGAACGCTCTCGGCGATCATCTTTGTCCTCCCCGGATTGCTCATCGTCGGGTACTGGTCGGGCTTCCCGTTCTGGCAGTCCTTCCTGATCTGCCTGAGCGGTGGCGTGTTGGGCGTGCTCTTCACGATCCCTCTTCGTCGCGCACTCGTTACGAACTCGGACCTGCCGTATCCCGAAGGCGTCGCGGCGGCGGAAGTGCTCAAGGTCGGGGAAGGACAGCGTGGTGCGAAGGACGACACCGGTGAAGCGCGCGAAGGACTGGTCGCCGTCGCCCTCGGTGCTGCGGCTTCGGCTGGACTGGCGATCGTCTCGGCGACGCGTCTCGCATCGGCCGAGGTGACGGGCTTCTTGCGACTTGGGCCCATGGCATCGACGGGATACAACATGGCGTGGTCCCTCGCGCTGCTCGGGGCCGGTCACCTCGTCGGCCTCTCGGTCGGCATGGCGATGCTGACCGGCTTGATCATCGCCTGGGCGATCAGCGTGCCGATCCTCACGTCGATGCAACCCGCCGCGGAAGGCGTTGAACTCGCGGCGCACACCATGACGATCTGGCGAACGCAGGTGCGCTTCATCGGCGCCGGCGCGATCGGGGTCGCCGCCATCTATACCCTCGCAAAACTGGCGAAACCGGTCGTGGGGGGCCTGGTGAGCACGCTCAAGGCATCGCGCACCGTTGATACGGGGGACGAAACCGATCGCGACCTCTCGCCGCAATGGATCCTGGGGCTCACCGCCGTCTGTCTCCTCATCGCCGGTTGGCTCGCCTTCACCTTCGCGCGGTCGACAGTCCTGGCGTCGAGTGCGGTCATGCTGACGCTGATCGCCGTGCCTTTCGTGCTCGTGATTGGCTTCATCATCGCCGGTGTGTGCGGCTACATGGCCGGATTGATCGGGGCGTCGAACAGCCCGATCTCCGGCGTGGGCATCCTCTCGATCGTGGTGGCGGCGTCGGTGCTCGTACTTGCGGTGGCGCCAACGCCGGAGACGCGCCCCGCGCTCGTCGCCTTCGCGCTGTTTGTCACGGCCATCGTCTTTGCCTGTGCGACGATCTCCAACGACAACCTGCAGGATCTCAAGACGGGCCAGCTCGTCGGCGCGTCTCCTCGGCGCCAACAGATCGCCCTGATTGTCGGTGTGGCGGCTGGCGCGGCGGTCATTCCCGTCGTACTCAACCTGCTGGCGAAGGCGTACGGGTTTGCCGGGGCACCGAACATTGGCGTGCTCGCCCCGAACCCGCTGCCGGCGCCGCAGGCGACGCTCATCTCCGCGCTGGCGCAGGGAGTGGTCGGCGGGAACCTCGAGTGGAAGATGATCGGCATCGGCATGTTGGTCGGCGTTGGCCTGATCCTCCTCGACTCGACCCTCGGTGCCCTCAAGAAGACGCGCATTCCGCCGCTGGCGGTCGGCATCGGGATCTACCTGCCGATGTCTGCGACGTTCGCCGTGGTCGTCGGGGCGCTCCTCTCCAACTGGTACGACGGACGCGCACGCACGGCGCCGAATCCCGAGCGTGCGGAGCGACTGGGAACGCTCGTGGCGTCGGGGCTCATCGTGGGTGAGAGCCTGTGGGGCGTGCTGAACGCCGGCCTGATCGTGGGCCTGGCGAAGGACGCGCCGATCGGGTTCATCCCCGAGGGCTTCGCGGCCGCGCCATGGCTCGGCGTCCTCGGTTTCGTGGGCGTGATCGTCGCGCTCTACGGCTGGATGCTCCGCCGCTCGGCTGCCGCCCCTGCCGGCAAGCGTTAGGGCCTTCGTCATCCCGGACAAGCGAGCAGCGCGAGCGCTGATCCGGGACCCAGAGCCGTTCGCCTTCCCTTGTGGAGGTCACCACGACGCTCGGTCCCGGTCTCGGCTCGCTTCGCTTGCCGGACCGGGATGACACTACCCGCGCCGCATCGCTTCGGTGGGACTCAGCCCCGCCGCCCGCCGCGCAGGGATCCAGCTCGCGAGTAGCGCCACGCCGAACAAGCCGAACGCCACGGCGACGTAGGTCAGCGCGTCGTGCCAGACCACGCCAAAGAGCAGCGCCTGCAGCAATCGCGCAGCGGCGACCGCGGCGAGCAGCCCGAGGGCCACGCCGAGGGCGATCACGGTGCCGCTTTGCCGGACGATCAACCCCGTCACGTCTGACGGGCGCGCGCCTAACGCGAGCCGGACGCCGATCTCCCCTGTGCGCTGGGCGACGCCGTACGAGATCACCGCGTACACCCCGAGCACGCCGAGCAGCAAGGCGACGGACGCGGCGAGGACCAGCAGCACCATGGCAAACGCAAGGCTCGCCCCGGCGCGGTCCACGAGGTCGGTCAGGGGCTGCGCTCTGGCCATTGCCACGTTGGGATCCAGCTCCGCGAGCACACGCCGCACAGCGGAGACCTGCGCAATGGGGCTCCCGTTCGTGCGAACCACGTACGATGCGACATGGGACGAAGGCCCGTGCCGCTCCGCCCTCGTGCGCAAGGGCTTGTACAGCTTCGGAATCGGTGCGGTCTCGCGAAGGCTCATCGTGACAGAATTACCGACAACGCCAACAACCGTCAGCCACGCCTCGTCCCCTTTCGCACCAATCGTGCGAACCTGCTGCCCGAGCGCGTCGCCGGCCGGGAAGTACTGCCGCGCCGCAATCTCGTCGAGCAACACGGCGTTCGTTTGCCCGCGCATGTCGTCCGCGTCGAGCACGCGACCCTGAATGAGGGGAATCCCCATCGTCGAGAAGTAGTCCGTCGACACGGTGCGCAACCGTACGACCGTGCCAAGCTTGTCCCATCCTGCAGGGCGCCCGCGCACGTCGAGCGGATCGCCACTCCCCTCACCGTCGAGTGGCAACGTCGTCGTGAGCGCCGCCTGTTCGACGCCCGGCAGCGAGCGCAAGCGCTCGAGGAAGCGCTCGTTGAATGCCGCAGCGGCCGCCGCGTCGCGATACGTCGATGGCGCCAGTCCGATCTGGAACACGAGACGCGATTCCGCGCGGAATCCCGGGTCGACGTGTTGCATTCGATAGAAGCTCTGGCCCATCAGGCCCGCGGCGACCAGCAGCACCACGGCCAGCGACACCTGCGTCGCCATGAGCACCTGGCGGGAGCGCAGGCGGACGCGCCCAACGCTGTTGCCACGCCCGGAATCCTGCAGGATGTTCGCAACCGCGGGCCGACGACGCATCAGCGGCATGAGCCCGAACGTGAGGGCGGCAAGCGCCGACGCAAGCACGGTGAACCCGATCACCACCGCGTCGATGCGAACCTCGTTCACCCGCGGCAGGGAGACAGGGGCGTAACGCACGAGCAGCTTCAACGCGACCGTGCCGAGCGTCAGTCCGACGGCGCCACTCGTGATGGCCACCAGGATGGCTTCGCCGAAGAAGTACGCCGCAACCTTGCCCGTCCCCGCGCCGAGCGCCTGTCGCACCGCCACTTCCTGCATCCGCGAATCGGTGCGCACGAGGAACAGGTTGGCGAGGTTCGCGCAGGCGATGAGCAGCACAATGGCCACGGCGGCGAGCAGGATCCACAGCGTTCGTGCGGTGTCGCCGAGCAACGCGTTCGTATATGGCTGGGACAGTGAAATGACCTTTGCGGTGACGCTCACCCCTTTCGCGATCTCGAGATCGGCAGGAAAGAGTGCGGGGAGGTCCGCGATGACGGCGTTCTGCTGCCGCCGCGCGTCGTCGATGCTCGCGCCCGGCGTGAGGCGCATCAACGCACCGAAGTTGAAGCCGCCCACACGCGTGTCGTTCGGGTCGACCTGCAGCGCGACAATGATGCGCGCGCGGTTGTCGGGGAACGTAAAACCGGACGGCAGCACACCGATCACTTCGTAGCCGTCGCCGTCGAGGCGGATGCTCTTGCCCACGATGCCAGGCGCACCCCGGAAGTGCTGCTGCCACTGGGCGTGCGAGAGCACCGCGACGTTAGGCGCCCCGGGGCGACCGTCGGCGTCGTTGAACCAGCGCCCGAGGATGGGACGCGCACCGAGCAGCGGGCCGAGGGCGGGTGTCGTGATCAGGAGCGGGATCCGCTCAGCGTCTCCTTCGCCGGTGAGCGTGCCTTCGCCCAGCGTGAATGGGGCGATGGATTCCGTGGAGGGAAGCTTCGCGTACTGGCGCGCGAGCCCGAGCGTCAGTCCGAGCCCCGTGGGGAGTCCAACGCCGGGCGCGCCATGCTCGACTTGCACCAGCCGTTCCGCCGCCGGGTAGGGCAGGGGCGAGAGCACGATGCGATGCAGGAGCGCGAAGATCGCCGTGTTCGCTCCGATCGCGAGCGCGAGGCTCAGGATCGCTGCTATTGTGAAGCCCGGTGTCCGCACGAGCCGGCGGGTTGCTTGCTGGAGCTCTCGGCGAAGGTGTTCCATTGGGCTCAGGGCCTCACGATCGGTGGTGGTAATGACTGGTGACGCGAAACGCTCGTGCACGGCGGCGCGAAAGACCCCGGAAGACTCTCGCACGATGCACCTGAGGAGCGCGAGTCGGCCGCGCCGCCGCGCCTCGGCGGCTCGACGTGCGAACATGACCTGCATCTCCTCGCCGTATTCACCGAGAAACGCGGCGGGGAAGAGATTCAGGACCAGCGCGAAGATGCGTTGCGCCAGACCGCGACTCATGCGCGAGCGGGGTACAGGCGCCGCGACCGAGCGAGCGCAACGATCGTGTCGAGTCGCTCGATCTCCGCGGCCACCGCCTTGCGGCCCGCCGGCGTGATTGCGAAGTGCTTCCGTCGCGCATCCACGTCGCCGCGGCTTGGCGGTGAGACGGGTCGGAGCAGTCCGTCCACCGTGAGGCGCTTGAGTGCCTGGTAGAGGGCCCCGGTCGTGGGGTCGAGGCGTCCCAACGTGCGCGCCTCGATGTCCTTGCCGATGGCGTAGCCATGCAAAGGCCCGTCGCCGGTGGCGAGCAGCACCTGCAGGCTCAGTTCAGTCAGCACGTCAGGAGGGGGAAGCGAGGGGTGTTCCGTGTTGGTCACTATAGTGCTCACTACAGTAGTGCGGCAAGGGCGCATGCCGCGAAGCACGGCACGCGCGCGGCCGACACGCGTCGTCGTGGGCATGCCGTTGCCTGCGTCGTCTCGGCCGTTCGCCGCACGACCGACCTGGGTGGCTGGAACGCCCGCCAGGGACGGCATATGCTTGTCGCATCAACGGAGGAATGCCATGCGACAACTCGTCCTGATCGGAGCCATCTGCTCTCTCGCCACCACCGCCAGTGCCCAGGGCAAGCCCGACGACATCCCGGGTTTGATGAAGGGGGGATTTGCCGAGGTCAGTGGATGGATCACGAAGGCCGCCGAGCTCGTGCCGGCCGAGAGGTATACCTACAAGCCCGTTGCAACCGTCCGCTCGTTCGGTGAACTCGTCGCGCACGTGGCCGACGGCTATAACTGGTATTGCGCGAACGCCGCCGGCCGGAAGGCCGAGTGGTCGGACGCCGTCGAGAAGGGCAAGACCGACAAGGCGACCGTGCTCGCCGGCCTCAAAAAGGCGTCGGACGGCTGCGTCGCAGCGACGGCCAAGGGGCAGACCATGCAGCTGATGCAGAACATCGGCCACGCGAACCTCCACTACGGGAACATGATCACGTACCTGCGGATGATGGGACTCACGCCGCCGTCGAGCTGATCCAGGTCCCGGAGCATCGGTGCGTGACAGCGGCGGTCGGGTGGCGGACCATCCGTCCACCCGTCCATCCGTCCCCCCGTCCGCCTTGCATGCCGCTGTCCCGCGGGTAGCGTTCGGAAGGTCCCCAGACTCCCCTTCCACGTTCCCAGGTTCATCATGCAGAACCGTCGCGAATTCCTTGGTACCGGCCTCACCGTTCTCGGCGCTGCCGCGGTGTGGGACCCGCGGACCCTGCTCGTCAAGCAACCCGCCCCCGTCGCAAAGAAGATCCTGATCCTCGGGGGGACCGGTTTTATTGGGCCGCACGACGTGCGCCACGCGCTCGCTCGCGGGCACCAGGTCACGATCTTCAACCGCGGGCGCAGCGCACCGGGGATGTTCGGCAAGGACGTCGAGGAGCTGGCCGGCGATCGCATGACCAACCTCGACGCACTCAAGGGGCGGAAGTGGGACGCTGTCATCGACGAGTCAGCGTCGCTCAGCAGCGCGCCGGAGTGGGTCAAGCTCTCGGCGGACTTGCTCAAGGACTCGACCGATCAGTACCTGTTCGTGTCGACGCGTTCGGTCTACCAGGACCTGAGCAGCGTGCCGATGTCGGCAGCGGCGCCGGTCCTGACGCTCGAAAACTCACCGCTCGAGGCGGGGCGGCCGCTGCCCTACGGGCACGCCAAGGCGTATGCCGAGAAGGAAGCGCACAAGGCGATGCCGGGTCGAGTGACCGTCGTGCGCCCGGGCCTCATCATCGGCCCCGAAGATGATACGGATCGCTTTACCTACTGGCCGGTACGCATCGCGCGCGGCGGTGAAGTACTCGCGCCCGGCGACGGCACCGATCATGTGCAGATCATCGACGTGCGCGACCTCGTGGAGTTCTGCGTGAAGCTCGTCGAGGATCGCACGTACGGCGTGTTCAATGCGGTCGGGCCCAACATGGGAATGCCGTTCAAGGAGTTCGTGCAACGCATCCAGAAGGGCGTCGGGTCCAATCCGACGTACACCTGGGTCGACGCCGACTTCCTGCGTGCCAACGGCGCGAATCCGTACGGACGCGAGCTTCCGGTCTATCAGGTCATGAAGGGCCGCACCGCTGGCTTCGCGCGCTTCGACATGGCGCCGGAGATCAAGGCCGGGCTCAAGTTCCGTCCGATGGAAGTCACGGCGAAGGAAACCCTCGAGTGGTGGCGCACGTTGCCGGCCGAGCGACAGGCGGCCATCAAGACCGGCTTCACGCCTGAGCGCGAGAAGGCCTTGCTCGAGCTCTGGAAGGCACGGAAGTAGTCATACGACCAGGCCAACGACACTCGGTCCCGGATCAGCGCTCGCTCTCGCTCGCTTGTCCGGGATGACAGAAGGGATTTCATCGCTACGGCGAAGCATGCCCCGGCAGGCAGTAAGCCGGGGGCCGGAGCCTCGTGCCGTTCACGTGGGCAGGCGGCGCTAACGCGGCTCGCCAGGTGCCCCGCCGCGCGTACATTCGCGACGACCCAGACCGCTTCCCCCTCGCCCGCGACGACGTGAACACGCGACGTCAGTTTCTCATCAAGGCACCCCTCGGCCTCGCCTCGGTCACGGTCGCGTGCAGCGGCGGTGGTGCGGGGGAGGCTGGCACACAGCCCGCGACGCCCCCCACCACGCCCGGGGCGCCTGTGGCCTTTGGCACCTCGACCGGGTCCGGCCCCGAAGTGAGTGCCGCGACCTTTGCCGAGGCGGAGAAGCTTGCGCAGGTCGCGAACACCGACGCCGAGCGCGCCACGATGGCGTCGTCGTGGCGACGCACGTTGTCCGCGACGACGGAGCGTCGTACCGGGCCGCGAAAGGTCGCGCTCCCTGACGACCTCGCGCCGGCCACGCTCTGGGATCCCGCGCGCGCGGTCGGCG
>JACMLI010000539.1 GCA_014379705.1 Gemmatimonadaceae bacterium | reverse complement strand
GCATGGGCCGCGCGCGCGAAGTAGGCGGGCGGGCGGGCAGGCGGGCGGGCGGTTGGGCGGTTGGACGCTTCAACGCTCCGCGTTGATGAGATGGTGAGCCGTGAGTGCTGGGTCCTGCGCGTGTCCTGGTGAGCCGCAGTCGCACCCCCCGTCACCCAGCCGCTGCGCCGGCTGACCCACACCGAGGCCACGATCATGGAACGCGTCATTCTTCGTCACCTGAAGGGCTCCAAGGCGAGCCAGCTGGAGGAGTTCCCGCTGCAGCAGTTCGCCGAGCTCGTGTTCGGCCGGGACCCCAACTCGTCGGTCCGCTTCGACCCGGAAAAGGATGACCTGGTCGGCCGGCAGCACGCCCGCATCGCGCGCGACGCCTCGGACCCGTACCGGTTCAAGGTCGTGGACATGAACAGCCGCAACGGCACCTTCCTCAACAAGCTGCGCGTCGTTGGGGAGATGCCGATCCAGCCGGGGGACGTGATCCAGCTGGGCGCCGGTGGCCCGGAGATCCAGTTCGACCTCGATCCGCTGCCGTCGATCTACGTGAAGGCGACGCGCCTCGGCGCAGCCGGCCCCGTTGGCGCGACGTCGATGGGCGTGAACGAAACGCGCGTCGGCGCGACCGCCGGTTCGGCCTCGGCCCCGGTATCCGGGATGCCCACGCCGAACGCGATCGGCAAGGCGACGGTGGAGCGGATGATCGGCGACACCAGGAAGCAGGGGAATCGGAAGCTCTACACGGGGCTGGCTGCCGCCGCCCTGGTGATCGCTGCCTTCGCCGCATGGCAGAAGGCCGACGCCAACACGCGGGAGAAGCAGGCCGCGGCCAAGGTCGCCGACGTCTCCAAGCAGGCCGCCGCCGCGGGCGCGGCAGCTGGCCAGCAGGTGAGCGACCTCCGCGACTCGCTCGCGTCGAACCTCTCGCCCGCCGACATCGGGGCGCGGAACGCTGCGTCGGTCGTGCAGATCGAGATGGCGTGGCACCTGATCCACTCGTCGTCCGGCGGCCAGGCGTACCACATGTACGTGTTCAACGAATACAAGGGACGCGATGGCAAGAAATACGTGTTCATCGACGACGGTCGCCGCACGATCCCGGCCTACATCTCCGTCGGCAACAACAAGGTCGAGCCGTACCTCACGCTCTCGCAGATGAGCGGACGCCCGATCGGCATGGAAGGGGGCGGCACGGGCTTCGTCGTGAAGAGCGACGGCTACATCATCACCAACCGTCACGTCGCCGCGAACTGGCGCGCGCCGTACGACTTCGACCGCCAGCGCGACGTGGGCATCCTGGTGAATGGCGCGGGCAACGCGCTGTTCAACGATGACGGCACGCCGGCGATCGTCACGCCGCCGATGAACTGGATCCCGTCGGAGACGAAGCAGGACGGTCCCAAGGGCACGCGTGGCCAGTACGAAGGCCGCACCGACTACCTCAACGTCTCGTTCCAGAAGAACACGCTGCGTCGTGAAGCGCGCCTCGAAACGACGTCGGATCGCCATGACGTCGCGCTGATCAAGATCAACTTCCCGGGCTCGCTCCCGACGGTGCAGCTGCACGACTCGTACGCCGAGACCAAGATCGGCGAACCGATGGTGGTGCTCGGATACCCTGCGATCTCGCCGCAGGTGCTCCAGGTGGTGAAGCCCAAGGACGGGAGTGGCAGCGACGCCCAGATGCGCGCCGTGCCCGACCCGACGCTCACGAACGGCACCATCGCCAAGGTGATCCGCGCCACCGACGGGCCGGTGAACGACAACTACGGCCAGTTCAACCTCTGGGGCGACTCGTACCAGCTCAACATCAACACGACCGGCGCGGGCAACAGCGGTGGCCCGGTGTTCGACAGCAAGGGCCGCGTGATCGGCGTGTACTCCTGGGGCCGCGAAATGGACGTGCGAGTGAGCTATGCGGTGCCGGTTCGGTACGCGATGGAGCTTATGAGCATTTCACCTAACGCGAAGTAGCGGTCGGGTGGTCGGGGAGTCGGGTGGTCGGGTGGAGCCACTCTGCCCTGGACACCCGACCCTCCGGTCTTCCGACGTAGTCCCGACCACTCGACCACCCGACCACCCGACCACCCGACCTGCAATGCCCACCCTCCAGCGATCCAGCGTCGGCCGCTACCGGATCATCGACTTTGTCGGTGCCGGGGGGATGGGAGAGGTCTACCGCGTCGTCGACACGGACAGTGGCCGGATCGCCGCGCTCAAGGTGCTGACCGCCACGCGCGGCAGCTCGATGGTGGAGCGCTTTCGCAACGAGGCGCGGATCCACTCGACGCTGCAACACCCCGGGATCGCCACCATGTATGGCTTCCTGGAAGCCGACGACCTGCCCTGCATTGCGATGGAGTTCGTCGACGGCGAGACCATCGAGCATCGCATCCAGATGACGGGAGCCATGTCTGTCGCCGCCGCACTCCCGGTCTTTGCCGCGATCGTGGACGTGGTGAGCTACCTGCACCAGCGCGGCGTGGTCCACCGGGACCTCAAGTCGAACAACGTGAAGATCGACGGGCGCGGCGCGGTGAAGCTGCTCGACTTCGGCATTGCGCAGTCGCACCACACGCCGAAGCTCACGACCGACGGGAGCGTGGTGGGGACCCTGCACTACCTCTCTCCCGAACAGCTGCGGACCGGCCAGGCCGGCCCGCACTCGGACCTCTGGGCGCTCGGCGTCCTGCTCTACGAAATGGTCACCGGCATCATGCCGTTTGCCGGGGGAGCGCTCGGCGTCGTCACCGAGCGGTTGCTCAAGGGCAGCTATGTCCCGGCGTCGATCCACCGCCCCGAGATCGGGCGTGACGTGGATCGCCTGATCGCGCGCTGCCTGCGCCCATCGGTCGACGACCGGTATGCGAGCGCCGAGGCGCTGCTGACCGACGTGCGCGCGCTGCTCCCGGGGGAACGGCGCACCCCGCCCCGCCTGGCCCTCGACGCCGCCACGTCGGGAGAGATCGTCCGGCACGTGCGTCGCCACGGCGCGCTTGGCGCCAGCATCGGCGCCGCCGCGCTGGCGCTTGCATTCCTCGTGTGGAGTCTCGGCACCCCCGACGACACGATCGGTGGGGATACGACCCTCGTCTCCCCGAACCCTCCATCACGCGAGGTACTGCCCGCGCGCCCCGGGAGCAACAGCCCGGGGGAGCTCGTGCTGGGGGAAGGGGAGCGATCCACGATCACGCTGATCGTGCCCGGAGGCATCGTCGCCGAGGTCGTGCGGGACGGCCGCGTGATCGGCACGACCCCCTTCCGCGTGCGCGCACCCGCGGGCATGGAGGTCACCCTCCTGCTTCGTCATGCGGGATACCGCGAGGAGCACCTCCGCTTCACGATGACGGTCCTCGACACGGAATTTCAGCAAGTCCTCCTTCCGATCACCGAGCCCGATCCACAGGGCTTCGCGCTCTGGCGCGCACCGCGCGCTCCCTCACTGCTCACGCCGGTCGCGCTCCATGGCTGACTCCTGCGCTCCTTCGATCGCCCTCCCGGGGGCTCCTTCCTTCTTCTGGTCGCGCTGGTTCGGCGATTGGTTCGGTGCGCGCCATCCTGCCAGCGATGCGCGCGCCACGGCCGAGGTCCGCCTCGTGCCCGACGGCGTCGTCGAGGAACGACTGCAGGTGGGATGGAAGACCGATCCCGGGTGCGTGCGCGAGATCAACGAGGACTCGATGCGCGTCGTCCGCCCGTCGGCCACCGCCGACCTTGCGACGCATGGCGTGCTCGCCGTCGTCTGTGATGGCATGGGCGGGCACGAAGCGGGAGAGATCGCCAGCCGACTCGCCCTCGAGGCGTTCCTGCGCTGCGCTGCGGCCGGTGACCGCGATCCCGGGGCGTTGCTCGTCCGCTGCGTGGAAGCCGGCAACGCCGCCGTCTTCGACGCGGCGCAGCGTGACACGAGGCTCGCCGGCATGGGAACGACCTGCACGGGCCTCCTCGTGCGCGGCGGCGTCGCCTGGTGCGCCCACGTGGGCGACAGTCGCTGTTACATGGTGCGCAACGGGGAGATTTTCCTGATGACCGAGGACCACTCGGCCGTCATGGAGCTCGTGCGGCGCGGGGTGATCTCCCGGGAGGAGGCGCGGCACCACCCCGAGAAGAACGTGATCTCGCGCGCGTTAGGCAGCCACCGGCGCGTGGCGGTGTCGACGTGGCCCCGGCCGATGGCGCTCCGCCCCGGAGACCGCTTCCTCGTCTGCTCCGACGGGCTCTACGACCTCGTCGAGGATGGGGAGATCTGCCAGGTCCTCGAAACGCACGAGGCCCAGGGCGCCTGCGAGACCCTTGTGCTGATGGCCCGCGACCGTGGTGGCCACGACAACATTTCGGTTGCCGTGTTGTCCCTTCCAGGTGCTGAGCCATCCCAGGTGCGCGAGACGCGCGTGCTGGAGGTGCCCGCATGATCGGCACACGCGTCGGGAACTACCGGGTCGTCGAGAAGCTCGGGGACGGCGGCATGGGCACGGTGTATCGCGCCCTCGACGAGATGCTCGACCGCGAGGTGGCGCTCAAGGTCATGCGCCCGGAACTCACGCGGCAGGCGTCGCTGCACGAGCGCTTCCGTCAGGAGGCGATCGCGCTCGCGAGGCTCCACCACCCGAACATCGCGGCCGTGTTCGGACTCGAGCGAAACGGCGACGACCTCGTGATGGTGATGGAGTTCGTGCGCGGCGAGACCCTCGAATCAATCGTGCAGCGCTCGGGGGCCCTGTCCTGGTCCCGGGCCTTCGAGCTCGGGGCCGCCGTGCTCGAGGCCCTCGACCACGCCCACGACAAGGGCGTCGTGCATCGCGATATCAAGCCGGCCAACATCATGCTGGCGCGCGACGGCGTGGTGAAGGTGATGGACTTCGGCATTGCCCGGATCATGGGTCGCACCCGGCAGACGCGCGTTGGGGCCGCCGTCGGCACTCCGATGTACATGTCCCCCGAACAGCTCAAGGGCGATGAGGTCGATGGGCGGAGCGACCTGTACTCCCTCGCTGCGGTGCTCTTTGAGCTGATCACGGGACGCATGGCGTTCGAGGCGGACAGCGACTACGAGCTGATGATGAAGCAGCTCAACGATCCCGCCCCGCCGGTGCGAGGCCTCGTGCCCGATGCCCCGGAGATCGTGGACGTGATCCTGCAGCGCGCGACGGCCAAGCGCCGGGAGCAGCGGTTCGTCGACGCGCGAGAGATGCGTACCGCGTTGCAGCATGCCCTGTCCACGGCGCCCGTGGTACGCAGGCCCGCCCCGGAGACACGACTCGCGCCACCGCCAGCGCCTGCGACGCCATACTTCGCCCTGTCGCTCGAGCGCTCGCCGACGACGCGGGAGACTTCGCAGGTTGCCCCGGTGGAGACGCGGCTTGCCGCACCCATCGCGCCGGCTACCCGTATTGCAGCCAACGTTGCCCCATCTGGCGCCGGTGCCGAAGCCGGTCGTTGGCTCTCGGATTGGCGCATATGGGGCGGGTCCGCGGCCCTGCTCCTCGTGACCGCGCTCGCGGTGCGAGGTGCGCGGAACGATGTAGTTCCGGCGCCGGCCGACACCGCCACGGCGGTGCGGGACACTGCGAGCCGCATCGTGCCGGGTTCGCTCGCCGACACCAGCAGCCAGGGCGCACAACGTGAGGCCCCACAGGCGATGGTCGCGGCGAATACGTCGACGGTCGGCGGAGGGACGGAGCGCCTCAAGCCGCTCGAGCCCGAGTCGCCGCCAGCGGTGCGACCCTCACGACCGTCGGGAACGTCCGGCGCGCAGCGAACGCCTCCGCGCCAGAACGAGGCCCCGCCAGCGACCACACCGCAACCGCCGGTCGTCGCGCGTCAGGAACCGGTGGATCGCGGCGCCGATCGTCCGGAGTCGGCCTCCGCTCCTGAGGCAGCGGCCCGCGGGGAGTCCTCCGAGAACGCCAGCAGCGCCATTGGTTCGGCGATCGACGCCTTCGGATCAGCGGTCAACGACGGTGCGACGGGGCGGGTGGAGTCGCTCCTCGAAGCGGACGCCGCGCTCACGAAGCAGTGGATCGACCTGATGAAGGAAGGCCGCCTGCAGATGAGCGTATCGGGCTCGCCCGACGTGGACGTCGCGGGCGCGCGCGCCACGGCGCGCTTCTCCGCGAGCCTGAACGTGCGCTCTGCCTTCGGCGCCAACAAGCGGCGCACGGGACAGTTTGTCGCCGAGCTCGCCCGGAGTGGCAGCGGCTGGCGCGTCGTGAGGGTGCGGCCGGTGGGCGCGCTGAACCTCAAGTAGGGCCGTTGTTCGTGGTCAGGTGAGCTGGCTGCCGATCGGGAGGCGTCGGATGCGCTGACCTGCCGCCGCGAGCGCGTTGGCGAGCGCGGGCAGGGCACTCGGCGTCCCCATTTCCCCCGCACCCACCGGGTCGAGCGTGCTCGGGACCACGTGTACCTCGACGTTCGGCGCCTGCGCCATCCGGATGAGGCGATAGTCCGTGAAGTTCCGCTGCACCACGCGACCCGCGCGCACCGAGATCTCCTGGTGCAGCGCCGCCGAGAGACCATCGATGGTCCCGCCCATGATCTGGGCTTCGACGCCAAGCAGGTTCACGGGCTGGCCGACGTCGGTGACGGCGATGCAGCGATGGATCACGGCCTCGCCGTCCACCACGCTCGCCTCGATCGCATGGGCGGTGTAGCCACCGAAGGTGAAGTGGCAGGCGAGTCCGCGACCCCGACCCGCGGGCGTCGGCGTCCCCCATGCGACGTGTCGCGCGGCCTCTCGAAGGACGTGGGCCAGGCGACCGCTGTCGAAGTTTGGACCGCCGTGGTCGCGGTAGCCCTGTTGCCTCACTGCGCCGATGAGTTCGAGCCTGAGCTCGAGGGCGTCGCGCCCCGCGGCGCGTGCCACTTCATCAATGAAGCACTCGGTGGCGAATGCTCCGAAGGTGTGGAGCGGGCCACGCCACCAGCCACGCGGAAGCCCGAGCGGGACGTGCACGACCTCGCTGAGGTAGTTGGGGACCACGCCGGCCGGGTACGCGTCGGGATCACAGACGCCGACCCATTCCACGTCATTCACCCTGGACGGATCGCGGAACTTGCGCGACGTGGCCGCCACGCGATGCGACCAGCCGGTGACGCGGCCCCGGGAGTCGAGGGCGGCGCGCATTTCATGGAAGCCCCACGGCCGATAGAAGTCGTGGCGCAGGTCGTCCTCGCGGGTCCACATCAGCTTGATCGGCTTCTGGACCGCCATTGCGACCTTCACGGCTTCGCAGACGAAATCCGAGCGCAGGCGGCGGCCGAAGCCGCCTCCGGCCCTCGTCAGGCGGACCTCGACGTTGAGCCGGGGAATCCCGGAGATCGCGCTCACGAGCGTTGACACGTCCCCCGGGCTTTGCATCGACGCAAAGACCAGCGCGCGGTCCCCTTGCAGGTGCACCGTGCAGTTCTGCGGCTCCATCGTTGCGTGCGCGAGCACGGGCACCGTGT
>JACMLI010000070.1 GCA_014379705.1 Gemmatimonadaceae bacterium | reverse complement strand
TCAATGCGCAGATCGAGTTCCTCTTGCGACGCTCGCTCCAGGGCGCGGGGCGCACCCCGCGTCACGAACCGGCAGATCCTCCCTCTTCCGAGTAGTCCCATGCTGATCGCATTCATGCACCGCCTTCCGCGCTGGCTCGTCACGACGTTCATCGTGATCGCCGGCCTCGCCCTCGCCGTCGGCAGCGCACTCGCCCAGGGACGTCCATACGGCTTCGTGTACCTCATGGGTGGGGATACGGTCGGCGTGGAGCGCGTCACGCCGCTTGGCACCACGATGATGGGCGACATCCGCATGCGCGGGCAGGGCCGGCTCGAGTGGCGCGCCACGCTGCCTTCTCCGGGACAGGTGAGCAGCGTGACCATCCTCGCGTACCGCGAGGCGAAGGCCGACGCGCCGCTGGTGCAGCGCGCGGTCCTCAGGCTGGTGGGCGATTCCGCCGTCGCCGAAATCACCGGCCCGACCGGGGCATCGTCGACCCAGCGCTTCAAGACGAGCGCGAACGCCTTCATGCTCGTGAACGCCTCGGCAGGAATGATCGACATCGCGCTGATGCGCGCCCGCCTCACGCCGGGCGCCGTCGACACCATCCCCGTCTTCCTGACGACGGGGGGACAAACTGTCCCGAGCATCCTGACGACGTCGACCGACAGCGCGACGTGGAGCCTCGGCGGCCAGGTCTCACAGCTCAAGCTGACGAATGGCCGCCTCCGGGAGGCCTTCGTCGCCGCGCAGAACTTCCGCATGGTCCGCGTCGAAGGCGCGGCACTCGACGGGCTCGCGCTCGCCGCACCGGACTACAGCGCCCCCGCCGGCGCTCCCTATCGCGCCGAGCGCGTGACGGTGCCCGGCAGGGATGGCCACACGCTGGTTGGCACCCTCACCACGCCGCAGGGAGCGTCGGAACGCCTCCCGGTGGTGGTCACCATCTCCGGCTCGGGCCCGCAGGATCGCGACGAATACATCCCCATCGTCCCGGGCTTTCGCCCGTTCCGCCAGCTCGCCGACACGTTAGGCAGGCACGGCATCGCCGTGCTCCGGCTCGACGATCGCGGGACCGGGGAGTCCGGGGGATCGTTCGCCGGGTCCACCTCGGCCGACTTCGCGAACGACGTGCGCGACGCCGTGCGCTGGCTCCGCGCCCGGCCCGGCATCGATCCGTCACGCGTCTTCCTGCTCGGACACAGCGAGGGTGGGCTGATTGCACCGATGGTAGCCGCCGATGATCCGCAGCTCGCGGGCATCGTGGTCCTGGCCGGCCCGTCGCGCAACGGCCTCGACATTGTGAAGTTCCAGCAGCGGTACGCGATCGAGCACGACACCAACTACGCCGCCCCGGCCCGCCGCGATTCGGCGTTGCGCGCGGCGGCCGCGGCGGTCGAACAGCTCGGTCGCTCGGACAAGTGGATGGGCTACTTCTTCAGCTACGACCCCATTCCCGCCGCGAAGCGTGTGAAGGTACCCGTGCTCATTGCCCACGGAGGCACCGACCAGCAGGTCACCGCCGAACAGGCGGAGCAGCTCGGCGCCGCGATGCGCTCGGGCGGGAACACGAACGTCACCGTCACGGTCTTCCCCGGCCTGAACCACCTCTTCCTCCCGGATGCCACCGGCAACCCGGCGAACTACACGAGCATCAAGGATGGCCACATCGGCGCCAACGTGATGGGCCCGATCCTCGATTGGCTCCTCGCCCACGCAAGGCGTTAGGCGGGCCATGTACATTCCCGCGCACCACACGAACGCTCGCACGCGCGACCTGACAGAGGCACTCCGCGCCACGATCGCAACGTTCCAGGCGAAGCACCCGAAAGTGACGCCCGACGAGATCCGAGGGGCGTTGCAGGCCGTGACACCTGGCACGCGCAACACGCCGGCGCGCCGCGCCGCGATGATCGCGACTGCCGTCCTGGGCATTGGCCTCTTCGCCATCGTCGGGTCCACGGCGGAGGACCGCAACCAGGGGCGTCCCGTCCCCTGGATCCTGATCACGTCGATCCTCGTGCCGTGCGTGGCGGCGGTGGCGGTGCTCTGGCTGCGCGCCCGCGACGACTGAGGGCTCTGACCACGCGCGGCGTACGCGCGTATGTTCGGCAGGCAGGTTCCCGCGCACCCGCTCGACGTCATGCGTCTCCCGTCAAGCCGACTCCCCATGTGGTTCTCGCGCCCAAGGCGCAGGAAGTGCCTGGGCTGTGCACTGATAACGACGGCCGTGATGGGGTTGGCCTGCGCGCGCTCCACTGCATCGACGGGAAATCAGCCGCTCCCACCGGGCGCCGAGGGACTCTCGTTGCTCGGGGCGCCGCTGCGACCACCGCCCTTGCCGACAAAGCCGGTGGAGGACGCCGACGCCGCCCTCGCCGCGTCGCCAGACAACGCCGACTTGCTCCTCGCTGCCGGGGGCGCACGTGCCACGGCCTGGCGCTTTCGCGAGGCCATCGACGTCTACTCTCGCGGCATCGCACTTCATCCGCAGGACGCCCGTTTCTATCGCTTCCGCGGGCATCGCTACCTCACATTGCGGCGCTTCGACGAGGGCGCGCGCGATCTCGATCGTGCCGCCCAGCTCGACTCCACCAACTTCGACGTCGTCTACCATCAGGGCCTCGCGCACTACCTGCTCGGCCACTACGCGCGGTCCGCCGACGCGTACGGCACGTGCCTGGGATTTGCCGGCAACGACGCCCTGCGTACGCGCGAGGCCCGCGGGGAGTTCCGGCAGGGTTACCGGAGCTGCATGCGCATCGCGACCAATGCCGACGATCGTGTCGCGATGGTCGACTGGGCGTGGCGCGCCAACAGGCGCGCAGGGCGCCGCGCGGAGGCGGATCGGCTGCTGGGCACGATCACGGAGGGGATGACCGTGAACACCAATCGCTCGTACTACGAGAACCTCCTGATGTACAAGGGCCTGCGCACGATCGACCAGGTGCTCGGCACGACCACCGGCGACTCGGTGCGATTCTCGACGAGTGGGTATGCCGTGGGCAGCTGGCTGCTCCTGCAGGGCGACACCGCGCGTGCGCGCGCGATGTTCGAGCGCGTCGCCAGCAGCCCGCACTGGAATGGCTTCGGCCTCATCGCCTCCGAGGTGGAGCTGGTGCGCGCGCGGACGACCGGGAAGTGACCGGCGCCTAACGCCAGGTCTCGAAGAAGGCGGTCCCCGTCCCCCCCACGGTGCGTCCGCCCACCCGGGCACGCACGGTGGCCCTGCCCTTCAGCTGCAGGAACCACGGCGTGGGGATGGTCCCCGCCCCGGCCGCGTCTCCACGTTCGACGATGCCGCGCCGCATGTCCGTCGCGGTCGCGTCCTCGACGTCCAGTTCGATGCGCAGCGTATCCGCGCCACGGGCGTCCTCCATCAGCGCGCGGGCCGGGATCCTGACGCGCTGGCCGCCGACCACTCGCGAGGCGCCCTCGACATAGGTGATGTCGCGCGGCCGGAACACGGCGAGGAAGCCGAGCGAGTCGACGAGGTACACGAACATCGACGTCTTCGCGGTCAGCGAGTCGGGGGCGATCACGCGGCCGTACAGCAGGCTCACGTCACCGGCCCGCGCCGAGCCCCAGTCCCAGGTGACGCCACGCCAGGTGCCCCAGTTGTGGTCGTGGTAGGCCTGGGCGCGATCGAAGCGCTCGCACCACGCGCCGGCGCACACCGTGCCGGCGCCGTTGGCCCGAAGGCCGGCGACGACGTACCCTGACACGAAGGTCCCCGAGCCTAACGACGCTCCCGGGAAGTACCCGCCGGGCTCGGGGGCGACGACGAGGTCCACGCGGGCCGGAGTGCCGCCACCTTCGGCGGGAATGGTGGCCTGCACGCGGTACGCCCCGGCGCTGTCCACGGTCACCGACGCGTCGTCGAGCACCAGGTCCGCCGCGTCGGTCGTGTACGTGATCCGGTCACGCGCCACGCGGCGTGAGAAGCGGCGCGCGGGCTGCCCTTGCTCGTGCAGCGTCAGGAGCAGCTGCCCGCCCCAGGCGCCACGCGGGACATCGCCACCGAGCATGAACGTGAGGAAGGCCCAGCGACGCCCATCGGCGGACACGATGTTGAAGTAGTGCCACTCCCCCCAGCTGTCGCGGTTGGTGACGGCGGCAGGCGTCTCGTGGAAGTGATCGATGTCGTGCCGCAGTTCCTGGCGCCCTGGACGGATCCAGCGCCGGTCGATCGCGTCGTCCTCCCATGTGCCAGCAGCGAGCGTCGGGGCGTTCCCCACAGCGGCCGATGCCGACGGGATCTCCCCACCGGCGCGCACCGCGATCTGCCGGCCCTCGCGGGTCGTGAGGTACACCAGCTTGCCCTCCAGCTGCGGCGCCGCCGCCGTGACGAGCGCGCGATGCCGCGGACCGGTGAGCAACTGCCGGTGGATGAAGCGCGCGTTAGGCACGGAGAACCACATGCCCCCGACGCCCCCCGTCTTGAGCAGCTCCAGGTCCACGCCTTCGGGCAGCACCGTCACGTTCCCTCCCCCCACGAGGCGTTCCTCGCTCCCCTGCACCACCATCGCGTCGCCGATGGACAGGAGCGTGATCATCACGCCGACGCCAAGCCCGAAGCCGGCGAGGAGCAAGATCGTGCGCCACGGACGGAGCACGAGGTTGCGGAAGGCCAGCGTGCGGATCATGGCGTCCCGTCGTCCACCACGCGGCCGTCGAGCATGTGCACGGTGCGACGCGCCGCGCGCGCGAGGGCCGCATCGTGCGTGACGACGAGGAGCGTCATGCCCTCGGCGTTGAGCCGTGCGAACAAGTCGATGATCTCGTGCCCCGTCTTCGCGTCGAGCTCGCCCGTCGGCTCGTCGGCGAGCAGCAGCGAGGGTGCATTGGCCAGGGCGCGGGCGATCGCGACGCGCTGTTGCTCGCCCCCCGAGAGCTCGGAAGGGCGATGACCGGCGCGCTCCCCCAGGCCAACGTACTCGAGCAACTCCCTGACCCGCGCCCGTCGTGGCGCCTTCGCCGCGCCCGCCTCGGCCATCGGCAGCTCAATGTTCTCCGCCGCCGTCAGCATCGGCATGAGGTAGAAGCGCTGGAATACAAACCCGATGTGGCGCAGGCGAAGGTCGGTCGCCTCGCGGTCGCCAAGCGTCGTCACGTCGCGCCCATCGAGCAGGATGCGGCCGCCGGTCGGGCGATCGATGGCGCCGAGGAGGTTGAGCAGCGTGGACTTCCCGCATCCCGACGGGCCGACGATCGCCACGTATTCCCCTCGCGCGACCTCCAGCGACACGCCACGCACCGCGTGTACCGCATCGCGGCGCAGTGGGTAGTCGCGCGACACGTCGACCGCAGAGAGCATCGGGTCCGGGCTCATCCGACGGCCTCACCGCGCAGCGTGGTGGCGATCGGCAGGGACGCAGCACGCCACGCGGGAATGACGCCGGCCACGACCCCGGTGACGAGGAGCATGCCGAGCGCGCGAAAGGCGCGACCGGTACTGAAGACGAAGAAGTCCATCGCCGCCGGCAGCCCCGGGAAGTCCTTGAGGATGTCGTTCAGGAAGCGCGCCGTGACCGCGCCTAACGCGAGCCCGAGCCCCACGCCGAGAGACGCGATGACGAGGCCCTCGATCAGCACCTGCAGCGCGATCGAGCTCCGCGCCACGCCGATGGCGCGCATCACCGCCAGCTCCCCCAGGCGTTCCTGCACACTCACCGTGACGAGCGTGCTCACCAGAAGGAAGCCCACGGCCAGCGACACGGCCCCGAGGATCAGCGCGAGCTGCCGGAAGTAGCTCACCCGCTGCTCCAGCGAGGCGACGGCTTCCGCGGTGGAGAGCGCCGAGACCGTGGGCACGTCACGCTGGACCGTGGCGCGCACCCCCGCCACCTCGCGGCCGTCCGTGCGAATCATGAACACCGAGACCTGGTCCTCGGTCGCCGCACCGCCGAGGGACTGCAAGGCGTCGAGCGGAAGCGCCATCGCCTCCTGCTGGGCATTCAGGTAGAAGAAGCGCGCCACGCCCCGCACGACAACCGTGCGTTCTCCCGTCCATGCCCGCAGCTGCGGGTCGTATCCCGACGCCGCCTGCACCGTATCACCGACGCGGGCCCCAATCGCGCGCAGCAGCAACGCGTTCACCACGACGTCGCGTGGCCCGGCGACGTCGCTGCCTTCGACGACCTCGTAGTCGCCCTGCATCGCGGGGCGGATGCCGAGCGCAAAGGCCGCGTGCACCGAGTCCCCACGACGCAGGTGCAGCGTGCTCCCGAGCACCGGGGACACGGTGCGAACACCGGGCACGCGCGCCAGCGCCGCTTCGGTCGCCGCCGCGTTCGCAATGCGTGCCTCGGTGTCGAAAGGCATCGTCCCGCGGGGCGCCACGCGCAGGTCGAACCCCTGGCGCGTGAGCAACGAACGAAAGGACTCCTGCATCCCCGTCGCAAGCATCACCATGTCCAGCAGCATCGCAGCCGACACCGCCACACCCAGAATGGCGAGCGTCGTTCGCAATGGGTGCTGACGGAGCGACGCGAGGGCGAGCTGGATCCGCATCAGCGGCCCAGGAGCGAGAGGGGTGGGCGCCTCGTCAGACGCCGCGCCGCCAGCCCGCCCGCGCCGATGCCCAGCACGACCGACAGCGCGATGGCGAACGCGACGGTGCCTGGCGTGAGCAGCGAAAAGAGGAGCGGCGTGCGGTACACCTCCTGGTAGTGCGCATTGATCAGGCGCGACACCACGAGACCGAACACGAGCCCGAAGCCACTTCCGAGGAGCGCGATGCACGACGCCTCGAGCACGACCGCACGCCAGATCGTGCGCGAGCTGATGCCGAGCAGTCGCAGGGCCGCGACGTCCCGGCGCCGCTCCTCCACCTTGAGGAGCATGATGCAGAGCAGGAAGATCGCGCTCGCCACGATCGAGATGACCCCGATGGCGCGATTGAACCGGCTGATCACGGCGAACGTCTGTGACGTCTGCACGGCGACGTCCTTCGACAGGTGCGCGCGAAAGCCGAAACCCTGCGCGTTGATCGCGTCGCGCGCGCTGTCGGCATTGCCCGCCGTTGCCAGCACGGCGAACCGATCGACCCGATCTTCGTACGCGACGAGTTCCTGCAACTGCGTGAGGTGCAGCCGGATCTTGTAATCGCGACGCGCGACCTCCGATGGGTCCGCGCCGCGACGCGTGATCGCCCCCACGATCGCCCGTGTGGTCGGACCGCCGGCCCGTGCGGCGAGCGAGATGGTGTCTCCGATTCGGATCCCGGCGTCCTCGACCAGCCGCTCGTCCACCGCGATCGTGCGCAGCGGCGCTGCGGCCGGGACACCCTGGGCACCAGCGGTGGTGGCCAGCGCGCAAGCCGCGGCAAGACAGGTCAGGAGCGGGAGGCGCATCTCCCTCATGAACAGCGGTGATCGCGTCGTGGTTCCGCCGGTCAGTCGGACAGGATCTCGACCATGACGCGCGAGGCGAGGGCAAGTCCCACCTGTACCGTCCCCTTCCCAACGCGCAGCGTCAACGGTCCGTCGAAGGGCGCCCGCTCGGTCAGCATCACCTGTACCCCCGGCCGAATGCCGATCTTCGCCAGGTAGCGCAGCAGTTCCGAGTCCTCGTCGCTTACGCGCTTCACTCGCGACCGCTGCCCGGCGGCGAGGTCGGAGAGCGTGCGATGCGGGGTCTCGTCGATGGTACCGTCCTTCGTGGGAATCGGGTGGCCATGCGGATCCGTTGGCGGTTCACCGATTGCCTCGGCCATCCGATCGATCAGCTCGTCGCTCGCGGCATGCTCGAGACGCTCAGCTTCCTCGTGCACGCGATCCCATGCGTACCCAAGGGCCTTGGCGAGGTAGGCCTCGATGACGCGATGGCGGCGGATAGTACGGAGTGCGGCGCGCCGGCCGGCTTCGGTGAGGCGCACGCCGCGGTATCGCTCGTACGAGACGAGTCCCTGGTCGGCGAGGCGACGCACCATGCCGCTCACCGAGGCCGCCGCGATGCTCAGGCGCGTGGCGACTTCGTTCGTGCCAGCCGCGTCTCCCGCCTGCTCGATCGCGTAGATGGCCTTGAGGTAGTCCTCGACGGGCGCGGTGAGCGGGACGTCTGCGTGGGGTGAGGCGGCTCCCGCCGTGCGCCCCCGTGGCGACGCGGCCCGGGAGCGAGGGGCAGGAGTCACGAATCGCCGCGGGAGGACGGTGCCCGCACGAGCAGGACGGGAACGCTGGTGGCGTGTCGGACGGCATTCGCCACGCTGCCAAGGACCATGTCCCCGATGAGGCGGTGGCCATGCGTCGCCATTGCGATCAAGTCACACTTCTCGCGCGTGGCCGCGTCGACGATCTCCTTTGCCGGATCACCCGTGGCAAGGACGGCCTCGGCCTGCAGCCCCGCACCGGTGGTCTCGCTGGCCACGCGTTCGATGTACTCGCGATCGCCGCGCATCTCCTCGGAGTCGCGCAGCGTGAGGTGGCCGATGTTGCGCGCCGCCCAGCCGTCGGCGACGTGGATGAACACGACCGAGGCACCGCAGTGCCGCGCCAGCCCGCGCACATGGTTCACGATGTGCACGTCGGTCGGCGAATTCTCGAGAGGAACGAGGATGCGCTGGTACATCAGGCCAGCCACCCGCCAACCGTCTGCACGAGCAGCCAGATATTGAGGGAAGCGATCACGGTGGCCACCCCCCACGCCGAGAACTTGAGCCAGGTGGGATTGACGAACTGACCCATCTTGAGTTTGTCGGACGTGAACATCACGAGGGGGAAGACCGCGAAGGACAGCTGCAGGCTCAGGATGACCTGACTGAGGATGAGCAACTTCGCGGTCCCCTGTTCGCCATACACTATGGCGGTGATCGCGGCGGGCACAATGGCAATGGCGCGCGTAATCAGGCGACGCAGCCAGGGACGCAGCCGGATGTTCAGGAAGCCTTCCATGACGATCTGGCCGGCGAGCGTTCCCGTCAGCGTCGAGTTCTGCCCGGAGGCGAGCAGGGCCAGCGCGAAGACCGTGCTCGCGGCCCCTACGCCGAGGAGGGGGGTGAGGAGCTTGTAGGCGTCCTGGATCTCCGCAACACCCGTATTCCCGGTCGTGAAGAACGTCGCCCCGGCCACAATGAGGATCGCGGCATTGATGAACAGCGCGAAGGACAGCGCGATGGTGGAGTCGAAGAAGGCGTACTTCACCGCCTCCTTCTTGCCTTCGGGGGTCTCCTCGTACTTGCGCGTCTGCACGATCGACGAGTGCAGGTAGAGATTGTGCGGCATCACCGTGGCGCCAAGGATGCCGATGGCGATGTAGAGCATCTCGGGATTGCGCAGGATCTCCGCGGATGGGATGAACCCTTTCGCGACGTCTCCCATGTCGGGGCGGGACACGAACAACTCGAACAGGAAGCAGGCACCGACGACCGCGACGAGGGTGATCACCAGCGCCTCGAGGAGACGGAAGCCCTTGTTCTGCAGGTAGAGCACGATCATCACGTCGAACGCGGTGATCGCCACGCCCCACGCGATGGGGATGTTGAACAGGAGGTTGAGCGCGATGGCCGTGCCGATGACTTCCGCGAGGTCGCAGGCGGCGATCGCGATTTCGCAGAGGACCCAGAGCGCGAAGTTGACGGGGCGCGAGTAGTGGTCACGACACGCCTGGGCCAGGTCGCGCCCGGTGACGATGCCGAGCTTCAAGGCGAGGCCCTGCAGCAGCACGGCCATCAGGTTGGAGATCAGGATGACGCTGAGCAGCGTATACCCGAAGCGCGAGCCGCCGGCGAGGTCGGTGGCCCAGTTGCCGGGGTCCATGTAGCCGACGGCGACGAGGTATCCGGGGCCGGCAAAGGCGAGGATTTTCCGCCACTTGGAGAGGCCATGGACCGTGACGCTGCGGTGCACTTCCGCGAGCGACGGGGCCTCGCGAGCGCGTCGCCAACCGGCGTCGGGCGTCTGGGGAGGCGCGGGTGGTATGGGAGGCGGGGAAGCCATTACCGGACTCGTGGACTAGCGGACTGACTCGTGGACTAGCGGACTAGTGGAAGCGGGCGGAGGGTCAACCGCTCGTATAGCCTACGAAAATGAGATTTAGGCGTAACTAAATCGCGATCGTGAAAATCCGCAACCGTCCCTTCGTCTCTCCGTCACCACTAGTCCATTAGTCGACTAGTCCACTCGCCTGAAGAGTGAGGCGCGGATGCGGTAGCGCGCGAAGCGCGCTACCGCATCCCCGCCTCCCTCTTCACATACTCCGCCGCCTCCCGATGCGTCCCCCACCACACCCCCGGCTTCGTCTTGATGTGCTCGATCAAAAGCTCGAGCGCCACGATCCGGGAGCGATGTCCGCTGATGTGCGGGTGCATGGTCAGGAGGAACATGGTGCCCTCGTCGTAGGCGCGGTCGAACTCGTCCATCCAGACCTGCGCCACATCGCGCGGGTTGGCGTACGCGTTCCCCTGGGGGTTGAAGAGCGGAGCGTCGTCGAGGATCCATTCCACTGGTAGCTCCACGATCCCCGTCGGTTCGCCGTTCTGCAGGATCTCGTACGGGCTGTCGTCGGCCATCAGCGAGCTTTCGTACATGAAGCCCAGCTCGCGCAGGATGGTCAGCGTGTTCGGCGAGAAATTCCACGACGGAGCGCGATAGCCTACCGGCCGCGAACCGGTCATGCTCGTGAGCGTGTCGAGCGCCCGCTTCACGAGTTCGCGCTCGACCGGACCGGGAAGCGTCGTGTTCATCTCGTGGATCCACCCGTGCACGCCGAACTCGTGTCGCCCCGACGCCTTGATGATCCCCACCTGCTCCGGGGCGATCACGAGGCTCATCGCCGGGATGAAGAACGACGCCGGGATGCGGTAGCGGTCCAGCAGGTTCACGATGCGCCTGAGCGCGACGCGCGACCCGTATTGCCCCTGGGAGAGCGCCCCGACGGTCGGCTCGCCGAACCGCAGCGAGACGGTCTCGTTGTCCACGTCGAAGGAGAGGAGCACCGCGACGCGCGCGTTTCCCGGCCACTTTTTCGGCGCGAGGCTCCGACCGGCGCGCACCGCGTTCACCACCTTGAACACGGTGTCGGTGGACCATTGCCAGCCCGGTTTGACGGGGGTCGCCTGCGCCGCGGCGAGGGTGCTGGCGCCGAGTGACGCGAGCAGGAGGGCACGAAGGTTGACGAACGTCATGGGCAATGCCGGTTGAGTGAAACGTTCCGCTGCCTGCCTAACGCTGACGCACGAAGGTCACGGTCTCACCCACCGAGACTTCCACGCGTGACACCGCCCCGTCGGGACCGAGGACGAAAGTCAGGGGGCTCGTGCCCACGCGACGATCGTCCCAGGTGGCGACGAAGGTGTCATAGTGCCAGTGCTCGAGCGGCCCCGTGAATCCCTTCCCGAAGTGCGCCCTGAGCTTCCCGCCGGCCCGCGTGACCTGCACCGTCCCGTACATCGAGTCCACATAGGTGCCCGCATAACGAGCGAGGTCGAGCGACGGACGCGTCCCGGCCACCCGCGCCTGCTTCTCCCGTGCCTCGGCCGCCCTCCCCTGCGCGGCGAGTCCCTCGTACAACGCCTTGAACTCGGTGGACCAATCGCGCGTGGCGCCCCCGGTGAACAGGTCGACGGCGCGGTACATCAAGGCGTGCCGCAACTCCGCATGGTCGAGGTTCGCCAGCACGTACACACCAAGGCGCTGGTCGGGCACGAGCCCGATGATCGCGATCATCCCGTCGATGCTCCCGGTGTGCATCGCCATCGACAGGCCGTTGTAGTGCTGCAGGAACCACCCGAGACCGTAGTTCACCTGGTGCGCCCGCGTGAGGCGCGCCGTGGGGTAGAAGGACCGCAGGGGCACCACCACCTGCGGCGACAGCCAATCGGTGAACGACGCCGGCGAGACGAGGCGCTTGCCCCCGACGCGCCCCGAGTCGAGCACGAAACGCATCCACGTGGCCATGTCAGTGACGCTGGACCACACGGACCCCGCCGCCGCCACCGGGTCCACCGCGCGGTTCTCGATCGCCTGGATCGTGTCGTTGAGGCGCATGTGCGGGACCGCGACGTTGGGGCGACCGCGCGTGCCGCTGAGCAGGGGCACCGTCTCCCGCATGCCTAACGGCTCGAAGATGCGTCGCGTGATGAAGTCGGCCCAGGGCGTCCCGCTCGCCGCCCGGATCACCTCACCGGCCATCGCGTACTGCACGTTCTGGTAGTTGTAGACCGACCGGAACGAACCCACGGGCTTGAGGAAGCGCATACGACGGATCACTTCGTCGACGGCGTAGTCGCCGCCGCTCCACAGGAGATCTGCCCCACCGAGTCCGGTGTGGTGCGTGAGGATGTCGCGGAGGGTCATCTCCCGCGTCATCACCGGGTCGTACAGCTGCAGCGTCGGCAGGTGGCGCACCACGGGGTCGCTCAGGCGTACCTTCCCGTCCTCGGCGAGCATCAGCATAGAAAGCGCCGTCATCGCCTTCGTCGTGGAGCCGATGGCGAACAACGTGTGCGCGTCGACGGGATCCTGGCTCCCGAGCTTGCGGACTCCGTAGCCCCTGGCGAACACCACCGAATCGTCCTTCACGATCGCGATGGCGAGCCCCGGCACCTCCCACGTCTTGACCCCCTGGGCGACGTAGGCATCAAAGGCTCGCAGGTCGGGACGGGCCTGTGCGTTGAGTTGGGCAGCGAGGGCGAAGACAATCGCCCCGGCGAAGAGTCGTTGCATGGTCAGGACAGGAGAGAGGACGCTCTGTGTCATCCCGGTCCGGCGCGCGCAGCGAGCCGAGAGCCGGGACCCAGAGTCGTTCACACCGACCGCCAATTCTACCCCGCCAACCTGTCCCTCACTACCGGACGCGGAGGAACAGCTGTCGGAGAATGCGCTCCGTCATCCCCCACACGATGTGCTCACCGATGACCAGGCTCTGGGTGCGAAAGGTCGCGCCGCGCGCGCGGACCTCGCTCTGCACGTCGTGCGCCGGATCGGTGAGCACCGACCATGGCACCCAGAAGGCGGACGCAACCTCGTCACTCAGCGTGAGCTCGGCTGGAGGCGTCACGAGCGCGACGTACGGCGTTACGATGATCGACGGGAGCGTCGCCGTGATCGGGCGCAGTTCATCGAGCACGCCGAGGACCGTCCCGGTCGCACGCACGTCGAGTCCTGTCTCCTCCAGGGTCTCGCGGAGCGCGGTCGCCTCGAGGTCGGCGTCGGTGGGAGACCAGCGGCCGCCCGGAAGCGCGACCTGCCCGCTCCACGGATCTCCCTCGCGCACGGCGCGGCGAATGAGGAGCAGCTCGGGCTCTTCCCGGTCCCCGCGGAAGGCGAGCGCCACTGCGGCTCGCGCGGGGTCCCCTTCGAGGCCCGCCGGCCGACCGGGAGACGCCTGGAGGGAGGCGTCGATCCGCGCCATGAGGGGATGCATGGGACTAGTCGTCGTCGATGTCTCCCCCGGCTTCGACCCACCCGCGGAAACCGCCGATCAACGACACCACGTCGGTGTAGCCCATCTGCTGCAGCGTGTCGGCGGCGAGGGCGGAGCGGTTCCCACTGGCGCAGTAGACAACGACGGGCCGGTCCCGCTCGACGACGGACTCGATCGTCGTCTCCAGCGTTCCGCGCGGCATGAAGAGGGCCTTCGGGGCGTGCCCGAGGTTCCATTCGTTAGGCTCGCGGATGTCCAGCAGGAGCACGTTCGGCTCCGCCGCCACCCGGGCGAGCGTCGCCTCGGGGGTGACCTCCCGCACGCGGGTCCTCGCTTCCTCGATCAGGTCATTGCCACTCTTCACGCGCCGCCTGGCTCCATCGACGGACATTCCACGCGCATGGTCGCGGTGGCAGGTGCCCCGGGGTAGTTTCGCCGAGTGAGCCTCACGACGAAAGTCCTCATCGCCCTCACCCTGGGGCTGGCCCTCGGCATGGGCATCTCGGCCACGGGCAACACGACCCTCGCGGGGCTCGTGCCGATCATCGAGCCCGTCGGCACGCTGTGGATCAACGCGATCCGCATGACGGTCATCCCGCTCGTGGTGGGGAGCATCATCGTTGGGGTGACGTCGGCACCCGACGCGCGCACGATCGGCCGCATTGGCGGTCGCGCGCTGGTGCTCTTCCTCGTCCTGCTCCTCGCCGGGGGCGTGTTCACGGCCCTCGTGGCGCCGCCCCTGTTCAACCTGATCCCGCTCGACCCCGATGCCATCGCCACGCTCCGCGCGACGGCGTCGAACGCCGCGCAGGCGGCCGGCGAGAGCGTCAAGCGGGTGCCGACGTTCACACAGTGGCTGGTGGACCTTGTCCCGACGAATCCGGTGAAGGCCGCGGCCGACGGTGCGATGCTGCCTCTCATCGTATTCTCCGTCGTGTTCGGCCTCGCGATTACGAGGATCCCCGCGGAGGGTCGTGCGCTGCTCGAGCGCTTCTTCCGCGGCGTGGCCGACACCGCGCTGACCCTCGTGCGCTGGGTGCTGATCCTCGCACCGATCGGGGTCTTTGCGCTCGCCGTACCGCTCGCGTCGCGACTCGGGCTCTCCGCCGCAGGCGCGCTCGCCGGCTACATCATCGTGACAGCGGCCGTGACGACGGTCTTCACGGTCGTCGTGCTCTACCCGCTCGCGTCCATCGTGGGCCGCATCAACATCGGCGAATTTGCGCGGGGCGTGTTTCCGGCGCAGGCAGTGGCGTTCAGCGCCCGGTCGTCCCTCGCCGCGCTTCCGGCGATGATGGAGAGCGCGCGGACGCGCCTCAAGCTCCCCGAACAGATCGTCTCGTTCTTCCTGCCGCTGGCCGCGTCGACGTTCCGGTTTGGAGGCACGCTCGGCATCACCTGCGGCGTGCTCTTCATCGCGCGCCTGTACGGCGTGGAGCTCGCCACGGCCCAACTCGCCACCGTCGTGCTGACGGTCACAGTGACGACGTTTTCGATTCCAGGCATCCCGGCGGGCTCTATCGTGGCCATGGTGCCGGTACTCCTCGCGGCCGGGGTGCCCGTGGAGGGCATGGGCGTCCTGCTGGGCGTCGACACGATCCCTGACATGTTCCGCACGACATCGAACGTCACGGGGGACATGGCCGCAGCGGTGGTGCTCGGCCGCGGCGAAAAGGAGGTGGGGTCAGAGTCGACTTCGGTCGGGAGTGGTGGGGTCGAGCCTGACCCCACTTCCCCGGGCTGACCCGCCTGCAATCCGGCCGGCCGCGGGTGGCGTAGCCCTCGTGAGCCCGGACGGTGGAGTGGGTCGCTCCCTCGCGCCCGGGCGTGCTCGCCCAAGCCGGAGCCCGCCATGATCTCCCTTCGCCACTGCGTCGTGCTGGGCCTCGCCGCCCTCGCGGGATGCTCCCCCCGCGCCTCGCGGACAACGAGCGAGGCCGAGTTCGCGGTGAACGCGAGCCTGGACCCCGCGATCCGCGACAAGGATATCGTGTTCTACGAGCAGCGACTGCGGGAGGACCCGGAGAGCGCCACTGACCGCGCTCGCCTCGGCATCCTCTACCTTTCCCGGGCCCGCGAGCGCGGGGACTACGCCGACGTGCAGCGTGCCGAATCGCTGGCCGCGCAATCACTCGACCAGCGCGAGGCCCACAATACGGCGACCTGGTCGCTCCTCGCGTCGGCTCGACTCGCCAGCCACGACTTCACCGGCGCACTCGACGCCGCCCGCCGCTACGTCGCGTCCGACACATCGTCGCTGACCGCACGGGCGCTGCTCGGGGAGATCCACCTCGAGATGGGCGCGTACGACGAGGCGCGCGCGATCTTCACCTCTCTCGAACGGCACACCAGCCAACCCTCGATCGCGGCGCGGCTCGCGCGCTGGTA
>JACMLI010000538.1 GCA_014379705.1 Gemmatimonadaceae bacterium | reverse complement strand
GCGACGCACCGTCCACCGATCGTTGCGGTCCCGATATCGATCCACGTGCAGGTGAACACCTGTCCCGGCACGATCCGGCACGCCCGCCCGGATCGCCGCCGCAATCTGCGCCCGCAGCACCTGGTCACTCGAGAAATCCTTGACCCGGATCCGCCGATCCGCAAACCCCTTCACCAGGAACTGCACCTGGTCCGGCCGCAGGCCCCGCACGCGAATGTCCATCGCACTGCGCGACCCGTACAACGACACGTGCTCGGGATGATCCCGCCCCGTCACGACAATGGTGTCGCGATACGCCTGCGCAAACGCCGCACGCACCTCGTCGACCGCTGACAGGAACTGGTCGGCATCGAGGTTGGCGCTCAAGTTCGCGCTCAGGTTGAACACCTTCTTCGGCGCCGGCGTCCATCCCGCGGGCAGTGCGATGCTCTTGGAGCGATAGAGTTCCTCCACCGTCTTCCGGAGCGCGTTGACGCCCTGCTGCACCCACGGGTTGTCGCGGATGATGCTCTGGTCGAAGCCCGTCACAGCCGCCGCGAGTTCGCGTCCCGCCTGGTCCCGTGCTCCGAGGTCGAGCAGCGTGGCCCCGCGCTCGATGTGCGTCGTCGCCTCCACCATCAGCGAGTCGTACAACCGCCCCTCGAACGGCGTGAGCGCCGGCGGCGGCACGGGATCCTGGCCGGCCGCGGCAACCAATCGGTAGACCTGCACCCCCACGAACATCATCGCCACGCCAATGGCACCGGCGAGAATCCAACCCCACACCGGGAAGCCCACCGCGCGGCGACCGTGCTTGCGACGGCGACGCTTCCACCACGGCACCTTCCGGTCCGGCAGGAACTCCGGCTCCGGCTTCGGCGCCTCGACCGGTGCCTGACGACGCGGCTCGCCCGTGACCACCTCGAACCGCGCCACTGCACCGATGCCGATCTCCGAATGGTCCTTCAACCGCTCGGCGCTCGTGATCCGGTCGCCGTTCACCGTCACCATCGTCGCAGCCGAGTGCGGCGCGATGTAATAGCCGTCCTCCCGCTCCGTGATCGACGCGTGGCGCTCCGCGATCCCCGGAAGGTAGACCTTGAGGTGTGCGGTGGAGGACGCGCCGATCCAGAACGGCGTGGTCTCGATCGCCTGCGCGTCTCCGGGCGTCGGCGGGATGGGAACGAGACGCGGCCTCAGTCGCATGAGTCAGGCTGTTCGTGGCGGGTCGATCGCCTCCGCCGCTCAGTCCTTCGGGACGGGCTCTTCCATCACCGGCGTGATGGTCGACGTGCAACGGTTGAAGCCGGGAAAGAGGAACTTCTGCAGGGCGACCACGCTGTCGGCTTCGACGATGTAGAACAGCGTGTGCTGGGCGTTGGCACCGTATCGCCCGATCAGCTTGATCCCCGGCACGTTGGGATTGTACAGGGTGTTCGAGCCCCCCTCGTCCTTGGGGCACGTGTCGGGCGTGTGGACTTGCGTGATATGGAAGAGCACATGCACTCCGGCTAAATGGTCCGGGATGCTACTCCGTGCCACCGCTGCGGGCCAGAGCTACCCGGGAGCCTCGACCCCGCGCTTCACAAGTGCGCGCACCGCGAGGATCGCACCAAAGAGCCCGGACGTGCCCAACGCGAAGAGCGTCCAGAGGAACAGCAATGCTCCCTCCCTCCTGGCGAACTCACCATTCAAGCTCCGCAGGTGGAGGATAGGCATGGCGGCCGCAAAGATCGACGCGAGGAGGACGAGCGCGTGCCCTGATCGCCGTTCCGCCAGCAACAACGTCGCACACACCCAGACGAGGAGGATGGCAACCACGGTGAGATTCTGGGGTCCCGCCTTGTCAAACCCAAGCACCAGGTCGTGGGTGACGTGAACCGAGAACAGGAGGGCGGAAAGGAGGGACGCGCGGGTCAGCAGAACGCTCTCTTTCACGATCCATTCTCCGTCGGGGCGATGTCCCAACCTGCCATTCCACTCTCATATTGGCAAGCCATATGAGTAGAGCCGCATGCCAGCGTGCAGGCAGGCCAACGCTTCAACGCTCCCGAAAGAAGGCGCTACTGGTCAGGGCTCCGCACCGCGACCCGCCCGACCACGCGCACCCATCGCACGCGTCCCGCGTCGTCCTTCACGAACTCCACCGACTGGCCGCGCTCGGCACCGTCGGTGACGACGGCGCGGTCCGGGCCGAAGAAGGCGATCGGCATCTCGCGGCCAGGCGCTCCGCTGTTCGATCGCTCCTGCACCAATAGCCGCGCACCTTCCACTCGCACGACCACCGTATTGCTCGGCCGCGCATACGTACCGACGTAGGGGCCGAGCTCCGGTTGCCGGGCCAGCGGCTCCGTGGTCGGGAGCGTCTCGACGAGTCCCCGGTGCGCGATTCCCTGGTTCGGGGCAAAGCTCGCGCCGAGGTAAGACTTGAGCGCCTCGCGCTCCACGTCCTGGATGAGGCGCCAGCCGGTGCTCGAGTTCGTGAGGATGGCGATGGCGAAGTTTCGCTCGGGGGCGAGCTCGAGGAGCAGGATGTGGCCGCCTAACGTGCCGCCATGCGACGCGGTCCGGACGCCGCCGACGCTGCGCAGGTGCCACCCAATGCCGATGTCGTCATCGGTGGACTGCTTCCGGACTTGCGGCGTGCGCATGCGCTCGAGGGACTCGCGGGTGAGCACGCGCGTCCCGTTCGCCACCGTGCCGTCTCCCAGGTGGAAGCGCGCATAGGCCAGGAGGTCGGTCATGCACAGGCCCACGCCCCCGACGGCGGCGCCGACCGAGGGGGTGAACGGGCGATTGAGGGTTGTCACACCGTCGCGCGTGCCGTGGCCTGCTGCGAATCGTTGGACAATGAAGTCCCCGGCCGTCGTCCCGGCGTGCTCGAGGCCCATGGGCTGGAACACGAGGTCGCGCATGGCCCGATGGATGGTGGCGTCCGTCGCGACCTCGATCACGCGGCCGGCCATGGCGAAGCCCGCGTTGTTGTAACTCCACGCCGCGCCGGGGGGCGCCACCTGCATCAGGTTCGGGATGGTGGTCGTGATGAAGTTCCTGAGGGTCTCACTGCCCCGATCGGGGGCCGAGACTTGTCCCTCCCAGCCGCCGAGGTGCGTCAGCAGGTGCCACACCGTCACGTCGCGGCTCACGGCCTCGTCACGCACGCGGAAGTCGGGGAGGTAGCGACGCACCGGCGCCCGCAGGTCAACCTTCCCCTGCTCCACCAGGCGCATCATCGCCGTCGCTGTGAAGGTCTTGGAGATCGACGCGATCGGGAACACCGTGTGCGCCGTGACGGGAAGGGGATCCTCCACGTTGGTCACGCCGATGCCGCGAATGGTCACGGTGCCGTCGTGGACAATGCCAAGCGCCACGCCGGGGACGCCGAACTCCTTCATCTTCGCCTCGGCCAGCGCGACGAGGGCGTCGAACCTCGGGTTCGACTGCTGGGCCGCGAGGGGTACACTAAACGTTAAGAGCAGCGCGACGACTGCGATCGCGGCGAGGGGTCGCACCGGGCGACGGGAAGGTTGGCGCATGAGGCACCAAGCTACGTCTGCGACGCTACACCGTCAGGGTGAGCGAACGCCCGCGAGCACGACACGGGGCTCCGGCCTTCGCCGGAGCGACGGTTGGGCAGGATTCTCGATGTCACCTGGTACGCTGGACCATTCGAGCCCCGGCGCAAAGCGTCGCAAGTCCTGACCTTCGGCGCCTAACGGCTGCGCCTCGCCGCTCGTGGGCCGTGCCTCGAGTACCAGACCAGGTCGAGCGAGCTACCAAGGGCGGCCGTTCACGATCCGACTCCCGATTGCACGATTCACGATTCACCATTCACCATTCACCATTCACCATTCACCATTCACGAACCTCTGTCCGTTTCCGGACACCTCGCCCCGGAATCGACCGCTTCTCCGGATCCACAGAATACCTAACCCCAGCTCCCGCAACGACATGTAGCTGGCACGACCCTTGTAAAGGGAAGCCCGACTCCCACGCCGAGCCTCGCCATGCGTTCCCTCTGGGGTGACCTCCTGCTCGCCCTCCGCCGACTCGCCGCCACCCCCGGATTCACGGCGGCGACGATCGTGTCCATCGGGCTCGGTGTCGGCGTCAACGCGACAGTCTTTGCCGCCGCCAACACGCTCCTCATCCAGCCGATGCGCGTCCCACGCTCCGGCGAATTGGTGAGGGTGTACTCCGGCAACCACTCCCCGTTCAGCCTTTACCGCTACAACGACCTCCGCAAGCGCGCGACGTCCTTCCGGCAGCTGCTCGCCGAGACGCAACTGCGCGGTTCCCTCGCCACCGGTACCGGCGATCCGGAACGCGTGCGTGTCGCCCTCATGAGCAGCAACACGTTCACGGCGCTCGAACTGGTACCGGCGGCCGGTCGGCTCTTTGCCGGTGACGACAGCGCGCCGAGTGCAGCCCCCGAGGTCGTGCTTGAACACGACTTCTGGAAGAGCCGCTTTGGCGGCGACACCGCGACCGTGGGCTCCACGGTGCGGCTCAACGATCGCGCCTTCCAGGTCATCGGCGTCGCGCCGCCGGGATTCCGGAGCTCCCAGCAGGGTTGGCGCAGCGAGATGTTTGTCGCGATCCGGGACTCGCGCGCCCTGCTCGGCATCGCGCCCGATTCGCTCTCCGGTTCGTTCTACATCACGGGCCGGCTCGCCGCGAACGTCGGGATCGCCGCCGCGCGCGCCGAGCTGGCGGTGATCGCCCGGCAACTCACGGAAGCGGAGGGACTCACGCAGCGCGGCTACGCGTTCACCGTGCAGCCCGCGCGCGGCATCCCGCAGGAGATTCGTCTTCCGGCCACCGTGGCGTCCGGGTTCCTCCTCGGCGTCTCGCTCCTGGTGCTCGTCATTGCGGCGACGAACGTGGGCAACCTGATCCTCGCCCGCAACGCGGCGCGCCGCCGCGAGCTCGGCGTGCGGCTCGCGTTAGGCGCGTCGGCCTGGCGTGTCATGCGGCTCCTGCTCGTCGAATCGGGCCTCCTGGCGCTCTTCGCCGTCCTCGCCGCGCTGCTCCTCACGCAGTGGACAACGGCGCTGATCCCGACGCTGTTCACGAACATCGACGAAGTCTGGTTCGACCTCGCCCCCGACTGGCGCGTCACCGTCTTCACGATCGGGGTCTCCGTGACGGCCATGCTGCTGTTCGGGCTGATTCCCGCTCGCACGGCGTCGCGGCTCGATGTCGCCGAGGGCATCAAGCAGGGAGGCGCCATCGGCGGCGGCATCGACGGGGCGAAGGTGCGACGGCGCTTCCTCCTCGTGCAGGTGGCGCTCTGCGCCCTGCTCCTCGCCACCGGCTCGCTCTTCGTACGCAGCCTCGCACGGGCGAGCAGTGTCGACATCGGATTCCAGCCCGGCGGCGTCGTGATGGCGCATGTCGACCTCGAAGGGCGCGGGATGACCGACCCGCAGCGCCGGGCGTTCTTCCAGCGCGTCCTCGAGGACGTGTCGCAGCTCGCTGGCGTGCAATCAGCGACGCTTTCGCGCATGCCGGAGCTGACAGGGTCGAACGCCGAGATGTCGCTGCAGCGCGAGGGCACGCCGGCCGACTCGATCGGGCGTGAGCGCACCTACTTCAACATCGTGGGCCCGGCCTATCATGCGACGTTAGGCATCCCGGTCGTGCGGGGCCGCGATTTCGCGCCGACGGACGCGGCGGGGACCCTTCCGGTGGCGATCGTCAACGAGACCTTCGCGGCACGCCTCTTTCCGGGCGTCGATCCAATGGGCAAGCGCTTTTCGTTCAACGGGAACGACGGCCCGTGGCACACGATCGTGGGGATCTCCCGCAACGTGAAGTACCACTCGCTCGGTGAGGGTCCCAAGGCCTTCGCGACGATCCCGTTCACGCAGATGGCGACACCACAGATGTACGTGGAGGCGCGCCTCGCCCCGGGGGCGACGGCACGCGACGTCGGCGCGGCGATGGTGGGCATCGTGCGCGGTCTCGACCCGGCGATTGCCCCGCCCCAGCCACAACTCATGACCGACATGCAGCGTGTGGTGCTCCTGCCCGCCCAGCTGGGCGCCGCGCTGCTGGGCGGCATCGGCGTCCTCGCGTTCCTGCTGGCGGCTATCGGGGTGGGTGGTGTCGCCGCGTACACCGTCACGCAGCGCACGCGCGAGATCGGCGTCCGCATTGCGCTGGGCGCGCAACCGCAGGCCCTCCTGCGGAGCGTGCTCGGTGATACGTGGCGGATCCTGGGTCTCGGCGCCGTTGCCGGCCTGCTGCTCGCCGTTGGTGTGGCGCGGCTCATCCAGGGCCAGCTCTACGGCGTGTCCTTCCTCGACCCGCTCACCTTCATTGGGGTACCGGTGCTGCTCGCGCTGATGGGCGTGGCCGCGGTGTACCTGCCGGCACGGCGGGCGATATCGGTGGCGCCGACGGAGGCACTGCGGGGAGAGTAGCGGGCAGTCGAGCGTTGGCGCCGACAGGCAGAAACACGGGAAGTACGTCCCGTCGCACCGGCGAAGGCCGGTGCCCCGTGTCTCTTCCCCGAATGCCCACGACAACGACACGGGGCTCCGGCCTTCGCCGGAGCGACGGGATCATACTCTCGTGCTTCGCGTGCTTCACGTGCTCCTGTTCTTGGCGGTACGGGGACTCATGGATGTGGCGGAGGGGCAATCGTGTAGTCAGCCGGCGGACGCCCACCCAGCAGGTGTTCGACGAAGTAATCCCACGTGCGGCGAATCACGTACGGGTTGCCCGTGAGGTCGTGCGTCGCGTCCGGGAGGATCAGCATGTCGAAGGTCTTGTTCGCCTTCACCAGTGCGTCGACCAGGCCCAGGGTGTGTGCCGGATGGACGTTGTCGTCGAGGTCCCCGTGGATCAGGAAGAGCTTGCCCCGGAGATTCCCGGCAATCGTCTTGTTGGCGGCAGCGGCGAAGTTGTCGGTGCCGCGCAGGGTGTCCTTCACCAGCAGGCCCTGGAAGCGCTCACCCCACCCGTGATAATACGTGCGATTGTCGTGGTTCCCCGAGGTCGCCACGGCGACACGATAGAAGTCGGGATAGCGCAACATCGCGTCGGTGGACGAGAACCCACCTCCCGAGTGCCCGTAGATGCCGACCCGCGACAGGTCCATCCAGCGGAAGCGCGTGCCAAGCTGCTTGAGCGCCGCCACGTGGTCGGGAAGGCCATTGTCCCCCATGTTGCCGTACCACGTGGTGTAGAGGGACTTGTGGCGCCCCGTGTTGCCTAACGCGTTGATCTCCACCACGATGAACCCCAGCTCGGCCAGCGCCTGCACCTGCCCGAACGCCGAGTAGCTGAATGCCGCGCGCGTCGGGTAGAACTCCTCGGCCACCGGGGTGATCAGCGGGCCCGGATAGATATGGTCGATCACCGGGTACGTCTTCGTTGAGTCGAAGTGACTGGGCTTCCAGATCACCCCCGTCACCTCGGTCACGCCGTCGCGCGCCTTGGCCCGGAAGACCTCCCCGGGGCGCCACCCCGTCACCTTGAGCGCCGTGATGTCGGCGCGCTCGAGCTCCCTGGTCACGCGACCATCCGGGGAACGCAGCACAGTCACCGGCGGGAGGTCCACCCGCGACCAGGTGTCGAGGAAGGCGGTGGCGCCGGGCACGGCGGTCACCTGGTGGTCCCCGTCTTCCGGCGTCAGCAGCGTCGTGCCCGATCCGTCGAGACCAACGGAGTACAGCAGGTCGTATTCGGGGTGGCGCCCCGCCTCGCGACCACGCGCCGTGAAGAACACGCGCCCCGTGGTCTCGTTGACACCAAGAAGTGCGGTGACGACCCAGTCGCCACTCGTGACCTGGTGCTTGATCGTGCCGTCGCCGCCCACGTGATAGAGGTGCCCCCAGCCGTCGCGCTCGGAAAACCAGATCACGTCGCCATTCTTCATCGGCCGCCAGTTGGTGGCCCCGTTGACGATGTCGATGCTGCCGACCACGTACGACGTGCTGCTGTCGGCGATCACCTGCCGCGGCGTGCCGCCCGCAACATCGGCCACCATCAGCTGCACCTTCTTGGGGCCGCGAGTCACCTGCGTGAAGTAGACGCGGTCCGACGACGGGCTCCACTGCGCCGTCCGTCCCCCGAAGGAGTAGAACGTCATGTACGGCTGCGCCGGCGCGTCGAGACGCCTGGCCGCGCGCGAGGCCACGTCGACCACGTAGTTCACGAACGTCTGCACGATCGAATCACCTGGCAACGCGTACGGGTATTCGTAGTATGCCGGCCGCAGGGTCGTCGACGAATACAGCACGAACTTGCCGACCCCGCGCTCGTCGATGCGCGGGACCACGAGGCGCTTCGAATCGGGGGACCACGTCACCTGGGGCACGCTTGGCAGCTTCTGGCGGACCTGCGTCGGGGAAGGTGAGCTGATCCCGTAGGCGTAGCCGGCCATGCCGTCCGTGGTGAGCTGTATGGAGTCGGTGCTGCCGACGCGGCGAACCCAGAGGTTGTAGCCTGACGAGAAGGCATCCCATTGCTCGTCCGGGGATCGCACGAAGCGTGTCCGCGTGGGAAGCGTGTCGGTCTTCACGCACGTGTACGCGGCGAGCTCGCAGCTGAATCCACGAACGCCGAGCTTCACGCGGATGCGCTTCTCGTCGCGGCCGTCGTCCTCGAACGCGATGGCCTGGAAGGGAAGCCGCGTGCCGACGACAGCGGTGTCGGCCACGCGAGAGAGCGCCGCCGCGAGGCGACCGTTGTCGAAGAGGAGGGCCCGCGAGCCGCTTGTGGGGTTCACCGTCACGAACTCGGCGCCACGCGGCGTCATCACGCGATACCAGAAGCGCGTGCTGTCGCGATACCAGGTGGGGGCGACCTGGTCGCCTGTC
>JACMLI010000007.1 GCA_014379705.1 Gemmatimonadaceae bacterium | reverse complement strand
GCCCAGCTTGGCGCCCTCGCTCTCGCCTCTCATGCCGCGTGCGATCGCGAGCCGCTCCTCGAGGGGACGCGCGAGCGCCGCTTGCTGCCAGCGCGGATCGCGCACCTGCGCGCGAAAGGCCTGGTACTGCGTGTCGTCGGTGCACAGCGTGTCGCCGTGCATGAGGAGCGTCGGCGTCCCGTAGAGATCGATCGTCGCCGGATCGGGCAGGAGGCGCACGCCGGTTTCCGCGGCGAAGCGCTCCGCCACGAGGAAATCGCGGTTGCCGTGCATGAAGTACACGGGCATGCGCGCGGCGGTCTCGTGCAGGTGGCGCGCGATGCGCGCGGGAAAGGCGAGCGTGAGGCTGTCGTCGCCCACCCAGGACTCGAAGAGGTCGCCGAGGATGTAGAGGGCGTCGGAGCCCGGGACGACCTCGGCGAGAAAGCGCTCGAACTGCGCGACGATCCCGGGCCGGGACTCGTCGAGGTGCAGGTCCGAGATGAACAGCGTGCGGCTCAGGCTCGCGTGACCTTCTCGATCACCACCGGCGTCGTCGGCACGTTCTGGTGCCCGCCGGAATTGCCCGTGGAGACCTTCCTGATCTTGTCGACGACGTCCTGGCCCGCGACGACCTTGCCGAACACGGCGTAGCCCGGGTTGGAGGCGCCCGCGTAGTTGAGGAAGTCGTTGTCCTTCACGTTGATGAAGAACTGCGAGGTGGCCGAGTCGGGCACGTTGGTGCGCGCCATGGCGACCGTGTAGTTCATGTTCTTCAGTCCGTTGGCGCCCTCGTTCTTCACCGGCGGCTTGGTGGGCTTCTGCTTCATCGACTTGTCGAAGCCGCCGCCCTGGATCATGAAGCCGTCGATCACGCGGTGGAAGACGGTGCCGTCGTAGTGGCCGTCATCGACGTACTTCTCGAAGTTGGCGACGGTGAGCGGCGCTTTCGCGTCGTCGAGCTCGAGCGTGAAGTCGCCCATGCTGGTCTTCACGTTGAATTTCTTCATGCGCACTCGGCCTTGTCGATGGTGATGGGCGAGGTCGGCACGTTCTGGTGCATTCCGGAGTTGCCGGTCGGCACCGTGCGGATCTTGTCCACGACGTCCTGGCCCGACGCGACCTTGCCGAACACCGCGTAGCCCCATCCCCCGGGATTCTCGCCGCTGTAGTTGAGGCGGTCGTTGTTGACGACGTTGATGAAGAACTGCGAGGTCGCCGACTCACGCACGCCGGTGCGCGCCATCGCCACCGTGTAGGCGTCGTTCTTGAGGCCGTTCGTCGACTCGTTCTTGATCGGCGGGTTGGTGGATTTTTCCTTCATGTCTTTCGTCATGCCGCCGCCCTGGACCATGAAGCCATCCATGACGCGGTGGAAGATCGTGCCGTCGTAGTGGCCGGCCTTCACGTACTTCACGAAGTTGTCCACGCTCACCGGGGCCTTGGCCTTGTCGAGCGCGATCGTGATGGCGCCCATGGAGGTGGTGAGCTTCACTTGGGTGCACTCACCGCCCTTGGACTGCGCGGCGCTGGCGAGGGGGAAGGAGAGGGCGGCGGCAACGGATGCAAGGGCGAAGCGTCGTGAATAGCGCATGGGAGTGATCCGGAAAGGGAAAGGAAGGGAAGGGGAGCTACGAGATGACCGCTTCGTGGACGATCTTCCAGCCGGGGCCCTCGCGGACCCAGAACTGGCGCTTCACGGTGCGGTTGGAGAGGTTGTTCGAGCGGTAGTCCTGCTCGAACGTGACCATCATGGTTTCGCGGGACCCCGGGTAGGCGAAGAGGCTCACGTCGTTGGTCCCGACCTTGACCCAGGTCTTGCCGCTCGCGACCTTGCGCTTGCGCGACTTCCAGGTCGCGAAGTCCTTGGTCTCGGAGCGGAACTCGCTCGAATAGTGGGAGAGGTAGCGGTTGGTATCGAGGCTTTCCCAGTCGCCCTTCCAGCGCGCGAACGCGTTCATGAAGGAGGCGCGGTCGGCTTCCCAGCGCTCGCGCTCGCGCCACTCGACGCCCTGGCCGATCACCACCGGCGTGCGGCTCACGTCCACGTAACGCTTGAGCTTCGCGAAATCCTCGTTGGTGAGCACGATGCAGCCGTCGGTGGCCCACGGCGGGCGCGCGTAGGTATCCGACGGCGTGCCGTGAAGCCAGATGCCATGGCCCTTGCGCCCGTGCAGCTTGTCCCAGTCGTTCGGATAGTCCACCGGGAAGGCGCCGGGACCGTAGAAGTCGGGCAGCTTGTCCTTGGCCGAGATGATCGTGTAGACGCCGAGCGGCGTTTTCTGGTCGCCCTCGCGATTCTTCTCCACGCCGTTCTTGCCGAGGCTGATGTAGAAATCCGTCACGTAACGCGGGCGCCCGAGGTCGTTCGCGTAGACGAAGAGGCGCGAGCGCGAGGTGTCGATCAGCAGCACGTGGGATTGGTAGGGGGCGAGCTGCATGAGCGGCGCGGGCAGGAAATCCACCGGCGGTCCCTCGACGTAGCGCTTGAGCCGCACGCGGGCCTCGTCCTGCAGGGGCGCCACGCTGCCCGGCGACGCCGCCGT
>JACMLI010000537.1 GCA_014379705.1 Gemmatimonadaceae bacterium | reverse complement strand
GCGGCATGGGCGCCGTCGCCGCCGGCCTGATCGCCGCCACCGGCCTCCGACTCTCATCGGCCTTGCGCTCGAACGTCATGGGACTCCCCGCGTGCTGGATCCTCGGCGCCGTGGCCTTTGCGGCCGTGGCCCTGCTGCGGGTGCCACTCGCCTGGATGCTTTTGACAGTTGGACCAATGGCCACGGCGTGGGCGTGGGTGTGCCTCGGCCGCCGCGCGGCCAGCGGGGAGCGCGCGCCGTGAACTTCGAATGGTTCGCGCTCTTCCAGCATTTCGCGTCGATGTCCCTCCTCGCGATCGGCGGGGCGATCGCCACGACCTCGGAGATGCATCGGTACCTCGTGGAGCAACGCGCGTGGCTCACCGACCAGCAGTTCACGTCGTCGATCGCGCTGGCCCAGGCCGCGCCCGGCCCCAACATCCTCTTCGTCGCACTCTTCGGCTGGCAGGTCGGGCTCAATGCCGCGGGGCCCGCGACGGACCGCCTCATTCCATGGTCCGCGCTCCTCGGGATGGCGGTGAGCATGATCGGCATCCTCGGGCCCTCCAGCGTGCTCACCTACGTCGCCAGCCAGTGGGCGCATCGTCACCGCACGAGCCGCGGTGTGCGCGCCTTCAAGGCGGGCATGGCACCTGTCGTCGTGGCGCTGCTGCTCTCAACCGCCTGGGTGCTGGCCAGTGCCCGCGTCGATCCGGCACGCGATTGGCGCGCGTGGGCACTCACGGCGGTGAGTGCGCTCGTCGTCTGGCGCACGCGCCTGCACCTGCTATGGCTCCTCGGGTTCGGTGCACTGCTCGGCGGCCTCGGCGTGCTCTGATCGGCGCGTCCGGCGTGGCTGCACGATAGGCCTAGGGCACCTTCGACGACAGCGCTCGCGGAGCTTGGCGACGCCATGTCATCGCGAGCAGCTCGCGCAGGTCGCGCCGCGACACCCTGGCAAGACGAACAAGCACCGTGGGGTAGCCGTGGTAGTGCGGCGTGTTGAAGAAGACGTCGGGGCGCGCCGAGATGCGGAAGTCACGCTCGTCGAAGCCGCACTGCACCACGATCGTCTCCCCGTCCTCCTTGAGGCGCACGATGAGCTTCTTCTTCACCTTGAAGGCGGGCGTGCCGTACGACGCCCCCTCTTCGACGCCCGGCATCGCGAGCATGATTTCGCGAATGGTGTCCCAGGTGACTTTGGCTCGCGACGGCATGCACCAACAAGACGCGCGCGGGCTGACGCGCACAAGAACGAACGAGCGAAAGACAGTGGACACGCTGCTTTCGCAGGTGCGACGGACTAGTCGCGGCGCAGGGCGCGCATGGGCTCCGCGCCGGCCGCGCGGCGCGCCGGCAGGTACAGCGCAATCAACGCCAGGCTCACGAGGCCCATGGTGCACAACGCATAGGTCAATGGATCCCGCGGGGACACCGCGAGTATCGCCCCGGCTGCCGGTAGCGTGAGTCCGGCCACCACGATACCCACCACGCTCCCCACGGTGATCTGCGCCGCCGCCGGCCCCATGACCTGCCGCACGAGTTGGCCTCGTGCCGCTCCAAGGGCCACGCGGATGCCGAACTCCTGCGCCCGCTGGCTCACGCCATAGGCGATGACGCCGTAGAGCCCAACAAGCGTCTGCAGCAGCCCGAGGACGCCGATCGCCAGCGTGAGCGTGGACCCGAGGCGATACAGGAAGAACGCCTTGCCGTTGTGCAGGAACTCGTGCGTCGAACGGAGGTCGCCGATCGCCACGGTGGGATCGAGGCCGCGCAGCACCCGGCCCATCGCCGGCACGACCTCCTCCGGCGTACCACGCACACGCGCCAGGATCGTCCGCCGGAGTCCTCCAGCCTGCGCATAAGGCCGGAACACTTGCGGCCGCGGTGTCTCCGTCGGGAACTCCGCCTTCACACCGGCGATCACGCCAACGATCTCGAACGGAACCGGGTCCGACGTGAACTTGAACTGCCGGCCGACAACGTGCTTCTCGCCGGGCCACAAGCGCTCGGCGAACTGTGGATTCACCAGTACCCGCGGCGGCGCCGTGGAGTCGTCGAACTGGTCGAACGCGCGCCCCTCGAGCAGGCGGAGCCGGAGCACGTCCATCAGGCTCGGGCTGATGTCGTTGAACTGTACCGACAGCGACGGCGCCTCGCCGATCGGACGCTTGTCGATGTGCTCGATGCGCAGGAAGGACTGCGAGAAGCCCATCGGCATGTCGCGAACCGTGCCGACCACTTCCACGCCGGGAAGGACGGAGATCTCCTCGGTGGCGCGACGGAAGTACTCCGCGGCCTGCGGCGCCTGGTAGCGATTGAGCGACAGGTCGACCGTGGCCATCGCCACGCGATCGGGATCCATGCCAAGGTCCATCGACGTGACGGAGCCAAGCGATCGCGCGAAGAGCGCACCGGCAATCACGAGGACGAGTGAGAACGCCAGCTGTCCGGCCAGGAGGATCGCCCCAAGGCGCCGCTTGCGCCGCGAGTCGGTGGCGCCTCGTGTATCCTCCCGAAGCGTCGCGGCCACGCGGTCCGATGAACCGCGGAGGGCGGGCACGAGCCCCGTCACGATGCCCGCGAGCATGGCAACACCTCCAGCAAAGAACAGCACGCCCCAGTCGAGGCGCACGTCGATCAGCAATGGAATGTCAGCCGACAGCTTGAGGCTCGAGATCCAGCGAACCACGCCGTATGCCACCGGGATCGCGACCAGCAGCGCGCTCACGCCAAGCAGGAATGACTCGGCCAGCAGTTGCCGCAACACGCGACCGCGGGACGCGCCGAGTGAGCGGCGCACGGCGAGTTCGCTCGTGCGAGAGAGGGTGCGTGCAAGCACGAGGTTTCCCACGTTCACGCACGCGATCGCAAGGGCCAGCACCGCCAGCGCGAGGAATGTCCCCGCAATGGCCGGGATCATGTGCGAGATGACGATCACCGGTCGCGCGCGATTCTCGTATTGGCTGAGGAACGAGAACTCGCCGGGCTTGAGGCCGCGCTCGGGCGCGATCCGTGCGGCCAGGGCATCGAGCTGGAGCCGCGCGTCTTGCAGCGTCCGGCCCGGCGCAAGGCGCGCGAGCACGCGCAGGAAGCTGCTCTGTGTCTCGAGTGCGTTGGTGGTCGCGCCGGTCAGCAGCTGGCGCATGACGATCGGGTAGTAGAACTGCGCATCCACCAGGTGCTCGATGCCATGCCAGTTCGCCGGGGTGACGCCGATGATCGTGACGGGATGGCCATTCATTGTCACGCTGCGGCCAACCACCGCGGGGTCGCCGGCGTATCGCGTCATCCATGTCTGGTAGGAAAGCACGACGACGCTCTCTCGGCGCTCTTCCTCTGCCATGGTGAAGAAGCGGCCAACGGCTGGTGCAATGCCGAGCATGGTGAAGTAGTTGCCCGTGACCGCGTTCCCGAAGTGGACGCGGGCGTCGTCCCTGCCCTGGTCCGCGAACGCGATCTCCTCGTTGGATTGCGCGAAGACGTCGGTGAAGACGTCGAGCTTTCTCAACTCGATCACCATCGGGTACGAGAGCGACGGCGACGGGCCGTCGAGGAAACGCGAGTTGTGCCCGAAGGCCACGAGCTGCCCGGGGTCGCGCGCATCGAGCGGCCGCAGGAGCAGCAGGCTGACCACGCTGAAGATCGAGGCGGCGACCGCGACACCAAGCCCCAGGGTAATGGCGGACGCCCCAAGGAAGAGCGGACGACGCGCGAGGTTGCGCGCGCCGAGCCGCAAGTCCCTCCCGAGATCCTCGAGGAACCGGACACCGCGCTCATCCCGCATCCCTTCGCGCGCCCGGTCCAACCCCCCGAAGCCGGCAAGGGCTCGTCGCCTTGCCTCGGCGTGCGACAGTCCATTCGCCCGCAACTGGGCGGTCTCACGCTCGATGAAGTCACGCAGTTCATCGTTCATGTCGCGCTCGACGGTGGTCCGCCGGAACAGGGCGCGCGCGCGGGTCCGCAGTTCGGACAGGAGGGACATGGGTGGCGTCGGTGGAGCGTGGGAGGCTGACCCTAGGTCATCCTACAGGAACGGGCGTCGAGAGGTTTCACGGAGGCCTGGCGTGCTACGCGCTTGTCATGACCATCTGGACGGCGGCAGAGAATCGCTGCCAGTCCTGCGTCTCGGAACCCAGGTAGCGCCGGCCGGCCGCTGTGAGCGTGTAGAACTTGGCCCGACGATTGTTCTCCGACTCTCCCCACTCCCCGGATACGAGGCCCTTGCGCTCGAGCCGCTGCAGCGCCGGGTAGAGCGAGCCGTGGTTGATCTGCAGGACGTCACGGGACAGGCGCCGGATGTGCTGGGCAATGCCCCACCCATGCGTGGTCTCGAGGCTCAGCGCCTTGAGGATGAGCATGTCGAGTGTGCCCTGGAGAACGTCGGTCTGCATCTGGCCGAGGGTGGAGGCTGGCGTATGATCGCCAAGCTCCGGTAGAATGGCAAGGGGAGCGTCACCTCGCTGACACCCGTCCCTAGAACTCGGTCGGCAGCACTTCCTGGCTCAACCAGGTGTCGAGGAGCGCCGAGAGTTGATCAGCCTTGATGGGCTTGATCATGACGGCGTTCATGCCGGCCTCCATGCAGGCCTTGCGATCCTCGGCCATGCCCGCCGCCGTCACCGCGATGATCGGCACGTCGGGCATGGTCCGCTGGCCCGCCGCGGGAGTGAGGGAACGGATGCGACGCGTCGCCTCGGCGCCATCCATGACCGGCATCTGGCAATCCATGAGGATGAGGTCGAACGCCCCGTCGGTCGCCCGTCGCACGGCCTCGGCGCCATCGGCCGCCTGGGTCGAGTCGAGACCGTGGCGCGTGAGCATGGCCTCGAGCACGAAGCGATTCACCGGATTGTCGTCGACGATCAGTACGCTCGCCTTGCGCGTCGCGCGTGGTGGTTCGGCGCGCGGCGCTGGCGTCACAGGCGCGGGCGCGGCATCGACTGGGGCGGTGGCACCGGCGAGCGTCACCGAGAACCAGAACGTGCTGCCCTTCCCCGGCGTGCTCTCGGCCCCAATGTCACCTCCCATCAGGTGTACGAGGTCGCGGCAGATGGCGAGGCCAAGCCCCGTGCCGCCGAAGGTGCGCGTCGTGGACGCGTCGGCCTGGCTGAAGCGCTCAAAGAGCTGTTGCAGCCGGTCCGTCGCGATGCCGAGGCCGGTGTCCGTGACGTCAAAGCGCAGCCGCGTGCCGCTGGCCTCGGCGGCGGCGGCGGCACGGACGCTCACGCGCACGCTGCCCTCGCCCGTGAACTTGACGGCAGTTCCCACCAGGTTGAGCAGCACCTGCCGCACGCGCAACGGATCACCGCGCACGTGCTGCGGCGCGTCCGGGTCGATGGTGATCGAGACGGTCGTCCTGGCATTCCGCACACCGGCGGATGCCAGCGTCGTTACACCGCGGGCCAGTTCGTGGAGGTCGAAGTCCTTCGACTCCAGGGTGAGCCGGCCGGCCTCGATCTTGGAGTAATCGAGGATGTCGTTCAACAGCGCCAGCAGCGCGTCGGCGGATTGGCGCACCAGCAGGGCGCGACCGCGCTGCTCGTCATTGAGCTCACCGTCGAGGAGGATCTCCAGCACGCCCACGACGCCGTTCAGGGGCGTGCGGATCTCGTGGCTCATCGTGGCGAGGAAGCGACTCTTGGCCTCGTTCGCCCCCTCCGCGCGCGCGGTGGCCGCCGAGAGGGCCTCGGTCCGGATCTTCACCAGGTCGTCGAGATGCGCGAGCAGGCGCTGCAACTCGTCGTTGGCCTCTTCGCGCTCCCCGAGGGCACGACGCAACTCGGCGTGCGACGAGACGAGTCGCTCAGCCATCTGTTCGAAGTGCTCAACGAGGGCGAGCACCTCCCGCGGGCTGTTCTGCGGTACCCGAATCCGCGTGGGCGAATCCCCGGTTGCGGCGAAGCTCGCGATCGCCCGCACCAGCCGCTCGAGGGGCTGCGTCACGCGCGCCGCCATTCCCGACGCGACCATGAACGCGATGAGCAGCGCGACGAGCGTGGCGCCCATCACGGCCGCAAAGAAGGACTCGGCGTCCTTCCGCACGCTGCGCAACGATTGCTCCACCACCACGCGCCATCCGGCGTCCGGGGACGTGGCGACGGCAGCGACAAACGTCTCTCCCGTGGTCCCGTTCGTTGCCGCGTGCACATAGGTCGTCGTGTGGTTCCCCTTCGACCGGTCGATGACCGCGGCGAGCGGGTCGTCATCGAGCGCCTGCAGCACGCGATAGGTGTTCGACGCACGGGAGAACACGACGTGCCCGACCTGGTCGACAACGATCAACCCGAGGGTATCAGGGCCCGGTTCTGATCGGTCGAACGGAGCGAAGCGCGTGGGGTCGAGCGAGCCCTGCACAATGCCGACGACGCGGCCTCGCGCATCGTGCACCGGCGCGCTGATCGAGACGATCGGATGGTTCCCGAATCCCCGGCCCAGGAAGACGCCAGAGATGTAGCTCATGCCCGTTGCCATCGGCGACCGGAAGTAGTCGCGATCGTCGATCTTGCGGCCAACGCGACGCTCCCCGGAAGGCTTGCTGCGGAAGGAGGCGATGATGCTGCCGGTGCTGTCCGCCGCCATCATCGTCAGGAAGCCCTGGTACGTGCGTCCGTACGCACCGAGCAGGGTATCGAGGCTTGCCACGCGGTCGAGGGAGGCTGAGCGATCGACCTCGCGGGCGAGCATGTCGATGGCCTGGCGATGCTTCCGCACGTGCTGGTCGACCTCGGCCGCCAGGCCCGCGGCGCGATTCTGCAGGCGCGTCCGGGCGTCGGCTTCCAATCGTTGGGCATACGTCCGCCCCCCCACGATGCCGACGGCGAGGAGGGGGAGCACCGAGATCACCACGAAGCCATGCAGCAGGAGCACGCGCACGGGCCAGCGGCGTCGCTTGCGGCCGACCCAGTGAAGGACAGCGCCGACGGGCGGTGTGGTGTTGAGAAGGTCTGCGCACATCGTGGCCAGCACGCCATTGAGCGCGACGTTCACGATCAGGGCGTACGCGGACGCCGCGGGGTGCCAGTGCCACACGGACTGGGTCGCGAAGAGGACGATCCCGACGCAGACCCAGTACGCGATGGTCGAGACCATCGGCGCAATGCGACGACGCGTACTCACCCCGATGACAACCACGGCGAAGAGGCCGGCGACGGCCGCGACGATGCCGCCGTGGCTGGCCGCGTGCGCCACCGAGACGGGAAGGGCGGCGGCGAGTCCCCACACCGG